>NZ_JBBWVD010000027.1:0-89295 GCF_041903745.1 Thiocapsa sp. C2-2m
GGACCCACCTTCTCCAAACGCCGAACCCCGAATCCCGAACCCCGAACCCCATCAGTCGCGCCCCCAAGCCCAGAGGAACAGCCATGTCGAACGCCCATCCGTCCCCGACCGGCCATGCCAACCGTCTGGCTGCGACCACCAGCCCCTATCTTCGGCAGCACGCGCACAACCCCGTGGATTGGTGGCCTTGGTGCGAGGAGGCGCTTGCTTTGGCGCGCGAGACGGATCGTCCGATCCTGCTCTCGATCGGCTACTCGGCGTGTCACTGGTGTCATGTGATGGCCCATGAGTCCTTCGAGGATCCCGGCACCGCGGAGCTGATGAACCGCCTCTTCGTCAACATCAAGGTCGACCGGGAGGAGCGACCGGATCTCGACAAGATCTATCAGACCGCCCACCAGTTACTCGCGCGACGTTCCGGCGGTTGGCCGCTTACGGTGTTTCTGATGCCTGCCGATCAGAGACCCTTTTTCGCCGGGACCTATTTCCCGCGCGAGCCGCGTCATGGCCTGCCCGCATTCAAGCAGCTCATGCAGGGCATCGAGCGGGCCTACCGCGAGCAGAGGACGGCGATCGAGTCCCAGAACGAGAGCCTGATGGAGGCGCTTGCCGAGCTGGAGCCGCGTGCCTCGGACGCGCTGCCCGAGCGCTCGGCGATCGATGCCGCACTTCAACAGCTCGACGAGAGCTTCGATCTCGAGTACGGCGGATTCGGGGATGCGCCAAAGTTCCCGCACCCGACCAACCTCGAGCTTCTGTTGCGGCACGCCGCAGAAGCTACGAAGGCCCACGCACCCGACAGGCCGGCACTCGTGAAGGCGCTTTGGACGCTCGAGCGCATGATTCGGGGCGGCCTGACCGATCAGCTTGGCGGGGGCTTCTATCGCTACTCGGTCGATGCGCGTTGGATGGTTCCGCACTTCGAGAAGATGCTTTACGACAACGGACCGCTCATCGCGCTCTGCTGCGATGCCTTCGCCGTGACCGAAGCCCCCTTGTTCCGGGATGCGGCCGTCATGACCGCGGACTGGGTGCTGCGCGAGATGCAGTCTCCGGAGGGCGGCTATTGGTCCAGCCTGGACGCCGACAGCGAGGGCGACGAAGGCAAGTTTTATGTTTGGGACCGCGACGAGATCCAGGCCCTGCTCGTACCGGCAGAATATACCCCCTTCGCCGCGGTCTACGGCCTGGATCGCCCGGCCAACTTCGAAGGCCGCTGGCATCTGCACGGGTATCGTACGCCCGAGGCCGTCGCCGGCGAGCTCGGGTTGGAGCCGGCGCAGGTGCAGGCGCTGCTCGCCGCCGCCCGCGCGACCCTCTATGTCGCACGCGAGCATCGCGTTCGCCCCGGTCGAGACGAAAAGATCTTGACCGCCTGGAACGCGCTCATGATCAAAGGTATGGCGCGTGCCGCGCGCACCTTCGATCGGCCCGATTATCTGGAGTCAGCCGAGCAAGCGCTCGCCTTCATCCGTGACACACTCTGGCGCGAGGGTCGGCTGCTCGCGACCTACAAAGACGGCACCGCCCACCTCAACGCCTATCTCGACGATTATGCCAACCTGCTTGATGCCCTGCTGGAACTCTTGCAGACTCGCTGGTCGCGGGCGGATCTGGACTTTGCGCTCGCGCTGGCCGAGGTGCTTCTGGACCAGTTCGAGGATCCGATCGACGGCGGCTTCTGGTTCACGGGTCGCGATCACGAGACCCTGATCCACCGCACCAAACCGCTCGGCGACGAGGCCATCCCGTCCGGCAACGGGATCGCCGCCATGGCGCTCCAACGCCTCGGCCATCTCGTCGGCGAGCCGCGCTATCTGGCTGCGGCCGAGCGGACCCTGAGGCTGGCGGCCGAGTCGATCGGCCGCATGCCCTATGCACACGCGACGCTCCTGTTCGCACTCGACGAGTGGCTCAACCCGCCCGAAACCCTGGTCATCCGCGCCGGCGACGATCGGCTCGACGCTTGGCGCCGAGAGGCCCAACGCGGCTACCGACCGCGTCGCTTGGTTCTGGGCATCCCGACCGGCGAGAGCCATCTCCCAGGCACGCTCGCCGCCATGGCCCCCGGCGAGCGCCCCCGCATCTACCGCTGCCGCGGCACACACTGCGAGCCGCCGACCGAATCACTCGCCGATATCTTGAACCCCACCCAGTAGGTTGTGCTGACGATAGGAAGCACAACTTCCCCCGACGGTCGGTTGTGCCTCGCGCGGCTCGGCACAACCTACGGCGCTAATCGTTGTCGTTGTCGTAATCGATTACGACAACGACAACGTCAACGACAAAACGACGCTGGCAGCTTCACCGAGTGCCGAACCCTATGCCTTGCTTGCGCTCGGCACGAGCACCGCATCCCGGCGAGCCTCACCCACCATGCAGGTTATCCCCGATGTCGACTTCTCGGCCGTTTCGACGGCATTTTGCCTATCTCGATTGGCTCTACAACCCCTTCCGATCGTGGGACGTCACCCACGTCTACGACCTCCTGTCGACCGACGTGGCCACCGAAAACGGGCTTTATCTCAATTTGGGCTACTGGACCGGCGAGCAGACACTGGATGAGGCCTGCCAAGCGTTGGCCGCCTTGGTCGCGGAGCGTGCAGCGATGGGACCCGGCGACCGGGTGCTGGACGTCGGCTTCGGTTTCGCCGACCAAGACATCTTCTGGCTTCGAACCTACGAGCCCGATCACATTCATGGCCTGAACATCACGGCATCCCAAGTTGCCGTCGCACGTGGCCGGGTCACAGACCTCGGGCTTGACGAGCGCATCGACCTGCGCGAAGGTTCGGCCACGGACATGCCGCTGCCGTCGAATTCAGTCGACACGGTCGTCGCCCTCGAATGCGCCTTCCACTTCAAGACCCGCGAACGCTTCTTCGAGGAAGCCTTCCGTGTCTTGCGCCCCGGCGGCCGATTGGTCACGGCCGACATCATCCCCATGCCGCTGTCCGACGACTGGTGGACCCGCCTCAAACAGCGCTGGTCATGGAGATTGGTCGCGAGCAAGTTCGCGATCCCCGCCGAAAACGTCTACACCCGCGAGAGCTACGCGGACAAGCTTCAAGCCTGCGGTTTTGGAGATGTCGAGGTCGGCTCCATCCGAGATCGCGTCTACATCCCCTTACACGACTATCTCTCGAGACACCCCGAAACCCTGGACCGACTCCACCCCGTAACCCGATTTCCGGCCCGACTCGCACTCGGTATGAGTGCCGAGAGCGTCTACGGCGGTCTGGACTATGTGCTCTGTGCAGCCAAAAAGCCGCTTTAAACCACTTTAAACCGCGCCTCTTTGTGACATGCGAGGTCTTGCCGGGGGATCACCCTCACGACGACGAACGGGCTCATACCTGGCGCGGTTTAAAGAAATGAAAAACAAAAAATCTTTTCGTTTCCTAAACCGCGTCGACTCAAACGGTCTTGGAGTCCTCCAAGGCCGACCTCGGGCGACGAGCAAGCAGAAAAGCTCGGACGCGGTTTAGATCTAGTGGAGAAAGGGGACGAGCTTCTTCACGGCCTTCGCATAGTCCGCATACTCCGGATGGCGTTCGGTCAACCAGCCCTCCTCCTTGCTCGCCTTGTAATCGAAGAAGAAGAAGCCGATGACCAGAATCGCGAGGTGCGGGATGCTGAGCGTGAAGAGCACCCAGCCCGCCGCCGCGAAGAGCTGGCTGCTGTAGAGTGGATGGCGAACCCAAGCATAGACGCCGTGTTTGACCAACTGGCTGTGATCCACCGGATAGGGCAGGGGGGTCAGATACTCGCGGATATGAACCGCGCCGAACCCACCGAGCATGAGGGCGACCGCCCAGAAGGCGATCAGCGACGGCCAGCGCACGGGAGCGAGGGTATCCATGAGCGCCGGGGTTGCGAACGGATTCCAAACAGGGGTGAAGATAAAGGCGAAGAAGAGCACGAACTGCAGCACGACGAGATATTCGCCGCGGTTGCCCTTCAGGAACGAGAAACGGGTCATGTCGAGGTCCTTGTCGGAGGTTGAAGCGCCGGTGACCGTCGGTCGGGTCGCGAAGATAGGCATTGTCCGACATCCGGGAGGTTGTGCCGAGCGTCGTGCGGCACAACCGGCCGACCGAGACGCGGGTGTCGACCTGAGCCGCTCGTGCAGCACGGCAGGTATGTCGTCGAGTCCGTTCGTTGTCGTTGGCATAATCGACCATCGAGCCGACAACGACAACGACAATGATTTCGGGCGGTCTCGGACTCTCTGCAACCACTAGCCTCGCTGCCCCTTCGACGCAAGGTGCCCGCACAGGTGCTTTCCGGTACACTCTCGCGGTTTGAGTCAAGCCCAAACATGCGGTCCGTGCCGTGCCGACATCAAACGATCCCCGGTTGTCGACCTTCACCTGGCCGGTGCGCGTCTACTACGAAGATACCGACGCGGGCGGTGTGGTCTTCTACGCCAACTATCTCAAGTTTATGGAGCGGGCGCGCACGGAGTGGCTGCGCGCGGTCGGCTATGAGCAGGATGCCTTGCGCGAGCGTCGCGGGATCCTCTTCGCCGTACGCCGGGTAGTCATCGACTATCTGGCGCCCGCCCGTCTCGACGAGTGCCTGAGCGTGACCTCCCGTCTGGTGCGGGCGGGCGGCGCGAGTTTGGAGTTCGACCAGCAGGTGATGCGCCAAAGCGACGGTTTCTGCTGCTGCCGAGGCGTCGTGAAGATCGCCTGCCTGCATGCTGACACCCTGCGCCCGGCACGCCTGCCCGGCGATCTCTTGTCCGAGTTGTTGCCTTTCGCGAGCGGTCCAGCGGAGCCACTGCCATGATGTCCGATCTGTCCTTGTTTGACCTGATCCTCCAGGCCAGCCTGGTGGTGCAGTTGGTTCTGCTGGTGCTGGTGCTCGCCTCCGTAATCTCTTGGACCATGATCCTGGACCGCGGCCGCGTGCTCTCCAAGGCCCGCAAGAGCGCCAACGCCTTCGAAGAGCGTTTCTGGTCCGGCGGCGATCTCAGCGCGCTGTACAAGGATCTGAGCGAGAACCGCAAGGGCGACCATGGTCTGCCGTCCATTTTCCGCGCCGGCTTCAAGGAATACGTGCGGCTGCGCAAGATCGAGGGCAACGACCTGATGGCCGTCCTGCAGGGCAGCGAGCGCTCGATGCGCGTCGCCCTCAGCCGCGAAATGGACCGCCTGGAGACCAGCCTCACCTTTCTGGCGACGGTCGGCTCCACCAGCCCCTACATCGGCCTCTTCGGCACCGTCTGGGGCATCATGCATGCCTTCCATGCGCTGGGGAACGTCGAGCAGGCCACCCTCGCACTGGTCGCGCCGGGCATCTCGGAGGCCCTGGTCGCCACCGCCATCGGTCTCTTTGCGGCTATCCCCGCCGTCATCGCCTACAACAGGTATTCCTATCAGGTCGAGCGTCTCAACAGCCGCTACGAGGAATTCATGGAAGAGTTCTCGACCCTGCTGCAACGCCAAGGCCGCAACTGAGCGCTCGAGGAATCCAGTAGATGCTCAAGCGCACCCATTCCAGGCAGCGCCGCCGGCCGATGGCCGAGATCAATGTCGTGCCCTACATCGACGTGATGTTGGTGCTGCTCGTCATCTTCATGGTGACGGCGCCCTTGATCACGCAGGGTGTGAAGGTGGCGCTGCCGCAGGAGACGGCCGGCGGGATCCCGAGCCCGACGACCGAGTCGCTGATCGTTACGGTCGATGAGTTCGGTGACTATTACATCGATATCGGAGACGAGAAGAACGCGCCGGCCAGCGAGCAGATCCTGTTCGACCGCATCCGTGTCGTGCTCGAGTACACGCCCGAAACGCCGATCCTGGTGCGCGCGGACCATCGGGTCGACTACGGGCGTGTCGTTCGTGCCATGGTTGTCGCTCAGGCCGCAGGGGCTCCGGAGGTCGGTTTGGTGACGGTGCCGCCGGAGCGCCGCGAGCGCTGACGCGGCAGAACGAGCCCCGACATGTGGCACATCCTGAGGCATAACCCGAGGGCCTTCTATTGGTCGTTGGCTCTGCATGTCTTTTTCGCCCTGCTCTTCTTCGTGGGCGTCAAGCTCGAGCGGCCGATCACGGAGGCGGGGAGCAAGCCGCGCGTGGTTCAAGCGACCATCGTCAGCGATGCCGCGCTCGAGGCGATGGTGGCGGAGTTTCAGGCCGAGCAGGCGCGGCGTCCGGCTGGACCCGAGATCAGTCCCGAGGTCGGCACGCAGATCAGTCCCGAGGCGCAGGAGCCGCCGGATCCGGTGGCGCTTGAAGACCCGAGCGTGGCCGAGGCCGCCCGGCTCGAAACCGAGCGACTTGAGGCCGAGGCGGAGCGTCAGGCCGACGCCGAACGCGAGGAGGCGCAGCGTCTTGCTGAGGCTGCTCGTGCCGCCGCCGAAGCCGAGCGCCGGGCAGCGGAGGCCGAAGCCGCGGCAGCCGAGGCCGCGGCAGCCGAGGCCGAAGCCGAAGCGCGCCGTCAGTTGGAGATCGACCGTATGGCGGAGGCCCAGCGCCGAGCGCAGGCCGAACGAGAGGCCGCGGAGGCCGAGGCGAGGGCCGAAGCCGAACAACGTGCAGAGGCCGAACAACGTGCAGAGGCGAAGCGTCTGGCCGCCGAGGTCGCAGCCGCTAAGGCCGAGGCGGAACGTCTGGCCGAAGAGAAGCGTCTTGCTGCAGAAGCCGCGGCCCGGGCCGAAGCCCAACTCCGCTCCGAGGCGGCGCGCGCCGAAGACGAACGCCGTGCGAGGGCCGAGGCCGAGCGTCGCGTCGAGATCGAGCGTCGCGCGGAGGCGCAGCGCCAAGCCGACGCGGATGCCGCCCTCGAGCGCCAGCGGCAGCTCGAAGAGGAGGCCCGCCTGATGGCCGAGATCGAGGAGCGTCGCCTCGTCGAGGAGCTTGCTCAGGAGAGCATCGAGCAGGAGGCCAGGCGGATGGCCGAGGAGGATGCGCAGCGCAGGCTCGCCGCGGAAGAGGCGCAGCGAACGCGTGAAGGCGATCTGCTGTCCTCCTTGGCGTCGGAGCAGCTCGCGCGCGAGGCCGATCGCTACGTCCCCGTCATCCGTGATCGGGTTCGTCAGGTTTGGGTCCGGCCGCCGGCGACCGGTCGTGATCTCGCGACCGTGGTCTCGGTGCGGCTCATTCCGGGCGGCGATGTGGTGCCCGACAGCGTTCGTGTGGTCGAGAGCAGCGGTAACACCGCCTTCGATCAGTCCGTGGTCGCCGCGATCAATCAGGCGTCGCCCTTGCCCGTGCCCTCCGGACCCGTGTTCGAGCGCTTTCGAGAGTTCAATTTCACCTTCAGGCCCTAGCCAGGATAGACCCCTATGCCCCGACATCAGCGCCGCACCTCGGTCGTTTTGATCTTTGCAGTCGTCCTTTTCGGATTCGGGGTCGGGCCGACACAGGCGCGTCTGAACATCGAGGTCACAGGCGGTGTGGAGGCCGCGCAGCCGATCGCCGTCGTCCCCTTCGGTGTGAGCGACGGGTTGATCCCGCCGGTGGACATCGCCGCGGTCATCAGCGCCGATCTGGCGCGCACGGGGCGGTTTCGTGCGATGCCGACACGCGACATGCTCGACATGCCGGCCCGACATGATGACGTGGATCTGCGCGACTGGACCCTGCTCGGGATGAACAACCTGGTCATCGGCCGCGTCGAGGCCGACGGCAGCGGCTTCCGGGTCAGCTTCATCCTCTACGACGCCTTCCGTGGTGACCAGCTTGCCAGCAGCACACTCGTCTCCACCAAGGCCGGCCTGCGCAACACGGCGCACCGCATCTCCGACATCATCTATCAGAAGCTGACCGGCCAGCGCGGCGTGGCGGCGACCCGCATCGCCTACGTGACCGCCACCGGCCAAGGCGAGGGCCAGACTGTGACCCTGCGCGTCGCGGACGCCGACGGCTACAACCCCCAGACCATCGTCTCCTCCGGCGAGCCCATCATGTCGCCGGCCTGGTCACCCGACGGACGGCGTGTCGCTTATGTGTCGTTCGAGAACAAGCGCGCCGCCATCTATGTCCAGGAGCTTGCCAGCGGGCGCCGCGAGCTGGTCGCAAGCCATCCCGGCATCAACGGCGCTCCGGCCTTCTCGCCCGACGGGCGCAAGCTCGCGATGACGCTCTCCAAGGACGGCAATCCGGACATCTATGTGCTGGATCTCACGAGTCGCGAGCTGGTCCGCCTCACTGACCATTTCGCCATCGACACCGAGCCATCCTGGTCGCCCGACGGTCAACAGATCATCTTCACATCGGATCGCGGTGGCAGTCCTCAGATCTATCGTATAGGCGCGGGCGGCGGGCCCGCTCAGCGGATCAGCTCCGAGGGCGACTACAATGCGCGCGCCTCCTTCGCTCCTGACGGGCGCTCCATCGTCCTGGTGACACGCGTCAACGGGATGTTCCGCATCGGGGTGATCGATCTGGATCGCGGTTTCATGCGCCTGCTGAGCAACGGCAGCCTGGACGAGTCGCCGAGTTTCGCGCCGAACGGCAGCATGGTAATTTACGCGACCATCCACGGCGGCCGCGGCGTGTTGGCCGCGGCATCGATCGATGGCGGCGGGAACCAGCGCCTGTCGCAGGATTCCGGCGAGGTCCGCGAGCCCGCCTGGTCTCCCTTCATTCAATGATCCCGGCTCGCCTCGAGGGCATTGTTTATCCGACTGTTCCGGGTCACCGACCTGGCCGAGCTCATGACCAAGGCCCGCCCCGAGCAATCCAATGTCCAACCCCCGAATCTGGGTTGAAGGAGTCTGTGATGACAACGAACCCCAAGGGCATCCGGGCACCTGCGCTCGTCCTCCCGGCCGTCGTGCTCGCCTGCGCCTTGGCTGCCGGCTGCACCAGTGCGCCGAAACAAACGACCGAGCCGGTCGCGCCGCAGCCGATGCCGACGGTGCCGACCAGGACTGCCCCGCTCGAAACCACACGGCCGGTCTACGCCGGGCCTTGGGAGGATCCCGGCAACCCCCTGTATCAACGGACCGTCTATTTCGACTACGACACCGCCGAGATCAAACCCGAGTACCTCCCGGTGCTGCGCACGCACGCGCGCTATCTGGGCACCAACGCCGGGGTCAAGGCGACGCTCGAAGGCAACACCGACGAGCGCGGGACACGCGAGTACAACCTGGCCCTGGGCGATCAGCGAGCCGAGTCGGTGCGGCGTTTGATGATCGCCGACGGCGTACCGCCGAACCAGTTGTCCACGCTCAGCTACGGCGAGGAACGCCCGGCCAATCCGGGTCATAGCGAGCAGGCGTGGCGGCTGAATCGGCGCGTCGTGATCCAGTATTGAATCGCGTTGAATCGCATCCGGTGCGATCTGCGGACTTTTCCTGTGGGATTGGATTGCGGAGCGTGTCTGCGGGCGTTGGTGTCGACGCGATTCAAGTCTTCAAAATTTGATTCGATCGTGCTTTTCTTGGTGCTTGAGGTCGTTGCTCGACCTCGGAGCGAGAAGGTCTCGGTTGTTTGCGGGAACAGGGTTTAGGAGTGCGTTCATGGGTATCCGACCGACCGTCTTGATTCTGACTGCGGCTCTGGTCGCTGTGGCCATCCCGTCAACGACCTTTGCAAACCCCGCACTCGAGGCGCGACTCGCCCGCATGGAGCGCATCCTCGAGAATCAGGCCGGCTCCGAGCTCCTGCTTCAGATGCAGCAGCTGCAGATGGAGATGCAGGAGCTGCGGGGTCTGGTCGAGATGCAGCAGTTCGAGATCCAAAAGCTGCAGCGCCAGCAACGCGATCAATTTCTCGATATCGACTCTCGGCTCGGCGCCGATCGCGGCGATCCCTTGGGTCCGGCCGCGCCGGGCGACCTGAACGGCGTCCTCGGAACCGGAGCCATCGACGTCAGCGGAAGCGATCTCGACGCCCCTGCCGGGACGCCCGAGCCGCCGCCCGCCATCGGTGCGCCCGTCCCCTCGTCGAACGGCGCCGTGGGCATCCCCTCCTTGCCCTCGCCCGAGACAACCGGCGGCAGCGAGCGCGACGGCTACGCCGCCGCCTTCGAGCTGCTCAAAGAGCGCAAGTACGACGAGGCCCAGGCCGCCTTCAACGACCTGCTCCGGCGTTATCCGCAAGGCCAGTTCACCGACAACGCCCGCTACTGGCTCGGCGAGACCTACTATGTCCAGCGCAACTACCCGGCCGCCTTGGCCGAGCTCGATCGTCTGGTCCAACTGAGCCCCGCCAGTCCGAAGGTCCCCGGCGCCATGCTCAAGATCGGCTATATCCAATACGAGCAGAAGCAGCTCGACCAAGCGCGCGCCGTGCTCGAGGACGTCGTCCAGCGCTACCCCAACAGCACGGAGGCGCGCCTCGCCAAAAGCCGTCTGGAGCGAATCGGGCAGGAGTTACGCTGAGCGACATCGGCGAGGCGTACGGCTGCGACGACACCCGTTTCACGGACGCGCGTCGTAACCCTTCAAAAAGACCGCGCGCCGCTTTATACTTACCGGCTTTCGCGCCCTTAGCTCAGTTGGTAGAGCATCTGACTTTTAATCAGGTGGTCGCGCGTTCGAGTCGCGCAGGGCGCACCATAAAATCAACGGCTTAGGTCCATCGGGTCTAAGCCGTTTTTCGTTGAGGGGTATCTGGTTGCCGTTTGGTTGCCGTTTCGCCAGCCCTACCATGTCCGATCACCCGCGCACTCAAGCGAACATCCGCGGCCGAACGTTCGACACTGCATCCTCTGGGAATCCTCAAGACACCTCTCAGCAGCTCTTCGAGACGCCTTTCAGACCCATGGTGTGGCCTTGGGTGCCGGTCACCTCGAAACGTCTCTGCGCGGCCTACAACGCGCCTGATCGACCCTGCTGGTTCGCGTGCCGAAACGGCAGCGAGTTGTTGTTTCGCCGTTATATCGTCACGGATTACCAAGATTCGCTCTCCTGACTTTTGCCGATCATTCCGCTCTTCGTCACTAGCGATGCAATGACAATTGTCAATGCGTGATCCAACTTCCTGCTCTCGGTCATCCTCCAGCCGAAAGTAATAGTTGTGTAACCAGAGGGATGAATGGGTAGCTATAGTAAAAGCAAGACCGAAGCCCCCGGAACGAGCAAGCCACTAGTACTCCATGTAATGTATAGCGGACCTAGGGCCAGAGCATATGTAGCCCCTATCAGACAACGCATTTCTCATACCGCCTCGGTCTGGTGTATAGGCGGACCCTACTCTACTTCAAGAGGATAGGGTGTCAGAGCCCTTATCGCTACGAGAAGGCCGGCGAGGGAAGGGGCGTTGGATTAAGTCTGCCGCAAAATGAAGTCTTGACTTACGCGACTGAGGGCTATGAGCCCTTTGTTCAATCGAGAAGCACTCAAAAAGAGTGCTGTTAATTGAAGAGATCGGAGGAAGATATGAAACTGAATAGACTTTGCATGCTTCCGTTCGCCTTAATTGCGGCTGTCTTGCTTGTGGATCCCAAAACCGTTGATTCAGTCGCGGCTATGGACTTCGTCCATTGGACGGATGGGTTGGAAAACGCCCCGGTTAGAGTCATAGATGGCTCTGTTGTCCCAAATGCTAACGAAACGATCTGGCTTCATATAGAGTATATCGGAGAAGGGACGGAGACCAGAGATATTGGCGGTATCTGTGTGGTTCCAACGGGGCATATTCTACTCCGCGACTCGAGTATGTCGACACTGGAAACGGAAGCATATGGATGTATTACATTGGACGTGATATCCAACCGCCCCCCGTGCCGGATCACTTACTCTGCTTGGGGTATTGATCGCATTTCCACAACTCAACCACCTGCAGATGAACTCGACGACTTGATTTGCTGTCCATCCGGGAGCTGCAACCTCGTGTGGAACAGAGTAGATCTTCCGCCAGACTTCGACCCTATTGAGTACGTGGAAGGATGTGCGCGTTGGGTTCCTCTTCCCGGCGAGCCTTCGCCTAATTGGGAGCCCGCTTACGAAAACTTGTTCGATGACGCTGAGGCGCTTGAGCTTTTTCGGGACTTCCGTGATATACGTCTCCACAATGATGATAAAGGACGTTTCTATACCCGCTGGCTTTACCAGTTGTCGAGCGATGCACTTAGCGTCCTGCTGGAGAATCCTGAATTGATGGCTACGGCTAAGTCTTTGATAGAGGTTAACACACAGTCCGTAGAGAGTGTCGTCAACAACGCGTCTGCAACGCTTATGCGCACTCCCGAAGTTCTTGCGTTCCTAGAAGCTTATGCGCGCGAGGCGCCGCCCCGTCTAGAGCTGTTAGCGATTCTCCTTAAGGTCGATATGGAACGGAAAAGAGCCCGTTCGGAGGATTTTTTTGGCTTCCACTTGGAGTAACGGCCGCCGCCGTAGGTTAGGGTCAACGGCTGCCTTGGGCGCTCCGCAGTTCTTGGGGAATGTCAAAACAGATTCTTGATCAATTGCATATGGGCTCTATTGCTTCGGGATAAGGGGGCAGTGCGACCTGGCAAGGCCGCGTGTTCTAGCCGGTGGAAGTCCCGCCTGGGTAATCGTACGCCGCGAGCCCAGTAAGCCTTGCCGTAGGCGCTGACAACAGCATCAAGAATGTGTGTAGCACAGATCCGGAGGCAGTGCATGTAACTCGCTATAGGGCGAACGTCGGATGTCCGCGTGACAGCGGACTCCGACGGGCGAAATGCCAGCGTTCGGAAATGGCCCGTTGCTGCCACAACGAAGACCCAAGACCAGCATAGTGATGAATCACAAGCCTCGACAACAGCGGTTGTGGCGACCGGTAGATCTATCGGGAAGTATTCCGATAAAAACAGGCGGAATTACATAAGCAACACCACCAATGCCTGACAAAATCCCTTCCAGATCCCCCGACCGGGATACTCCCGATCCGAAGTCGTCAGCCTTCTCGACAGACTGATTTCACAAGTCCAACAGCCTCGATTCGGAGTCTGCGCTTGCGGTAGGTCAGTTTCTCGACCGACTGCACACGCGCAACGTTGACAGGGCCGAATCTTGTTCTACGCTGTTTGATTGTGGCCCTGATGCAGCTCGACAGGGGCCACCGTGTCGATCATGAGGCATCGACGAAGGACATCCGGTTTCGGCAACTTCCGTTGGGAACAGCCGAGCCGGACATCGCGTGGTGTCGTGAGTGTACGGAATGCACAAGGAACCAGATCAGTGTCCCGATTCGCGCAGTCTTCCGTTTTCCGACCCTTTCTCCAGGTCGCAACGACCTGTCGTCCGTCTGACGGGCGATCTGAATTTTCGTCCGATCCATCCAAGCGCACGCAGACCGCGATGTTGAACATTGCGAATTTTTGCTGTGCTTTCAAAACATTGCCCAACGGGTTTTTGACCAGTTACTAAGGGAGCTTCGTCATGCGCTCGATGGATTGGGTGAGTCGAACAGGTGTCCGTCTGTGGGCATGCGTGTTGATCGGGGCGGTCAGTTGGGAGTGCGCGGTCGCGGATCAGACCGTGCGAGTGGTGAGTTGGAACGTCGAAACCGTGGGAACGCCCGGTAGTGCGCAGTATGACTCCACCGTGGATATTCTCGCCCGCATCGACGCGAATCTGGTGGCAATCTCCGAAGTGGCCAGTGCAGCGGATGCCGACGCGCTTATGGATCTGGCCTTTGACCTTGGTTATCTCTACACCTCGATCGCACCGGCCGGTCCGTTCGGTGCGCTGCGCAATGCGATTCTCTCGGATTACCCGATCACTTGGGAAACCTCTTGGAGTGCTGCCGATCTCTCGGACGATGCGCTTGCCAACGATTTGACGCGTTATCTTCAGGAAACCGTCGTCGACATTACCGATGTCGGAGATCCGTTACGCGTGGTCTCGGTGCATCTGAAATCGGGAAGCGCCAACACGGACGAATATCGACGTGCGATCGAAGCCGTGCGCATGGGGCAGGTCGCGCAACATCCGATCGGCGGCAACGACCCAATCGTCATGATGGGCGATCTCAACGCCGATACACGGGACGACCCTCAGACACCTGCGGTTTTTACCAGCGAGCCCAGCGGACTTCCCACGGACTTTGTGACCGGTGCCGACATTCGTGCGCGACTGGCGGGTGACGGTTTGGTCAACGATCCCTTTCTTTACCTGAAGCCGCATGTCGTCATTCTCGATGCGGAACAGCTCGATGGCGAGGTTGCGCTTGTGCCCCATCATTTTGATAGGGCATCTGAGCAAGGTAGGAACCGAATAGACACCTAAGCGTGCGTGATTCAATAAGGAGATTCTCCTATGTCGAGATCGAAAACCCTTCTATCGCGCATCGGTCGAGCTTGGGTGTTCCCGCTCGGCGTAACCTTGTGCCTGAGTCTTTCCTTCGGTTCCAGCCACGCCATTGAGCTACTTGGAGCGACGCAACCAATCTCCTCAAGCACGTCGACTCATGCCGCTGCGGTGCTCCGCGAGCGGGTCGCCAACGACGACTGGATCCATGTCCGCGTCGAAGTAAGATCCTCCGACGACACTACCGGTCGAGCCGACGTCATCGATCAGATCACGAACGATGTTTTGTTTGCGATGCCGCTTGAGTCTTATCAGGATGTCCAGCGTCAGACGGGCTCACCAAGCCTGTTGCTTAGGGTCGACGCCGCTGGGCTCGATGCGCTATTGACGGATCCATCGGTTGCTTCGGTAGCACCGACGAGCACCTCTGGGGCGATGCAGCGAATCTCGGGTGCCTGGGTGCACAGCTTGGCCATCAAGACCGATGGTAGCCTCTGGACTTGGGGCGGCAACGGGAGCGGCCAACTCGGCGACGGGACAACGACGAATCGTTGGCGTCCTGCCCCTGTCCTCGCTGACGTAGCCGCCGCAGCCGCAGGCCAGGACCACACCATAGCGCTGAAGAGTAATGGTAGCGTTTGGACTTGGGGTCGAAACAATGCGGGTCAACTTGGTGATGGTACTTTCACGGATCAGTTGACTAAGGTGCAGGTGATGAGTGGTGTCGCAGCGATATGGGCCGCGCAGTGGGGATCGCGGGCACTCTCAACAACTCGCAGCCTCTGGCTATGGGGCGACAACGGGTTTGGTCAAATCGGTGACGGAACGTATAACGCTCGATCGAATCCTGTGCAGGTGTTGACCAATGTGGTGGCAGTAGGGGCTGGTAAGTTCCATACCCTAGCCGCGAAAACCGATCGCTCGCTTTGGGCTTGGGGCCTCAATTCTTGTGGCCAACTTGGCGATGGAACAACAATGAGTCGCTCAAGCCCACTTCAGGTAATGACCAACGTGATAGACGCTGCGGCTGGCTCTAACCATAGTCTGGCGCTGAGAACTGACGGCAGTCTCTGGGCGTGGGGTAATAATTTTTTCGGCCAACTCGGCGACGGTACGACGACGGAAAGCTGGAGCCCGGTGCAGATCATGAACGACGTTGTTGCGATTGATGCGGGCGATAGCTTTACCCTAGCGTTGAAAATCGATGGCTCACTTTGGGCGTGGGGCACCAACAGTTATGGCCAACTCGGCGACGGTACGATAACGCAGCGATTGCGTCCCGTGCAGATTATGACCGAGGTATCAGCCATGGCCGCCGGTTACAATTACACTCTGGCACTGAAATCCGATGGCAGTCTTTGGGCTTGGGGTTACAATGGTGCCGGTCAACTTGGCGACGGTACGAACATATCACGGCTTCAGCCCATTGAGGTTCTCGATTTCGGGCCGGAAACGGACCTGCCGAATCCGCCATCAGGTCTTATTGCAGCGGCTGTATCTCAATCCCAAATCAGTCTCAGTTGGGCAGACAATGCCAATAACGAACTAGGCTACCGGATTGAGCGTAAGCTCGACACCGGTGCCTGGACTAAGCTCGTCGACGTTCCCGCGTCCTCGACGAGCTATGTCAACACGGGCCTGATCGCTGAAACAACCTATCATTATCGCATATCAGCTTTCAACGGCGCCGGTTATTCCGGATACTCCAACGAGGCGAGCGCGACAACGGCAGGGGGAGAACCCATTTGCCCCGCCGAAACGACGTTGACGGGTCGGCTGGAACGACCATTGTGGTTAACACTACTGGATCGCGTCCGTGATGATGTGTTGCGAAATACGCCGATCGGATCTGATCTGATTCGCATGTACTACACGCACGGTGCAGAAGTGACGCGACAATTGCGCGAAGATTCACAACTGCGTTTCCAGGCGCTGAATGTACTGTGGCAATTACGTGATCCATTACAGTCCGCCGTTTCCGGGCAACCGACACGACTCGACCGTCGCGATACTCAAGTCATTCATGCGTTCGCGCGTTCGCTGCGAACCGGTGCCAGTGACGAGTTACGTCAGGATCTCGATCGGTTTTTGACACTGGATCTGAACGGGTTATTAACGACGCAAGACGATGTCATAACCAGATCAGCAGGCCAGCCGTAATTTGACGCTCGATGGAAACGGTGCCGTGAGAGTGAAGTGGACGGGACTTATAGTAATTCCGAACTTCTCCGTTCGATCGTGTTACTTGCAGGTGCAGGAGATGCTTATGGAAGGTTAGCAGTTAGAAATCCGTCAACGCTGCCTACCGGTCGAAACAGATGTCATTGGGCAAGGTTCGGAGACCTTTGGTTACGGGGTGATACTTGTTACTCAGCGACTTCTCAGGTCGTCTATCCAATACTTGAGTCATGGAGCCCAAGGTGATATGACCAGCGAAGAGAGACAGATGCTGTTGGCCTAGAGCGTAGTAATACTCGAAAGAGTAGCTGGCGGTCAGAAATCAAAGAACGACATAATCTTCTTATAAATGAGATGAGAATTTTCAATGTTTCGAGAGTACAAGTCCCGCGGTGATGTGGAACCGCACGTTTGATGGTTCCTTGAATAGAGAACGGAATATGAGCGGAATCAACAAGGTAATCTTGGTCGGAAACCTCGGGGCGGACCCTGAGGTCCGCGTCACATCAAGCGGCGAATCCGTTACGACGTTGAGCGTGGCGACCAGCGAGAAATGGAAGGACAAGCAGACAGGCGAACCTGTTGATAAGACAGAATGGCACCGTGTCGTTCTTTGGCGTCGACTTGCAGAGATTGCCGGTCAGTATCTTCGCAAGGGCTCAACGGTCTACATCGAGGGCAAACTCACGACCCGGAAATGGACGGATCAATCGGGACAGGATCGGTACACGACTGAGATCCAGGGCAACGAACTGCAGATGCTTGACGGGCGACCATCCGACGATTCCGAGCGCCCGAGCGATTCAAGAACGCAGGTCTCTGCGCAGAACCGCAAACCAACGTCGCCACACATCGACGACGACGTTCCGTTCTGAGATTTGTCAAGTCGGCTCGGAGAACCAGGCCCTATGCTTTGCAAGTGAACCAGAACTGCACCTATTCACCTTCAAGGGTAACGTGCAGATCTGGATATCCTTGAAAAAGTGCTCCGAGGCACACGCGACAGCTCCAGCAACGTTGCCCATAGGGAACTGCTTGCCTAAACCTGGTCGAGTCTGACTACAACGACGATTTGGGCCATTGCCGCGATCGGCGCGGTGAGCAAGCCAGCGTCCGGTGTCCCAGGTGGTTTGCGGGCGGCGAAGCTGGGCACTTGGAATAACTGCGTTATCGGAGATCGGCAGCCTGTTCCGTGTTTAGGAGCTGGCACTTTTGATCTTCCCCGATGAATTTGACGGAGCCGGAATCTCCTGATCAGAACCGGACTCTCAAGCCTGATATTTGGTCGAGACGATGTACTGGAGATATCAGTATGACAAGGTTGTTGATCGCCGTCTGTTTGGCAGTTGTTGTTCCCGTGGCGTTTGCCACTTCAGTGCCCAAGCTGGCCGATACTTGCCCGAGTGGATACCGCACTGACGGCTCCAGCGGCTATTGCACGCCCGCGTCATCGTCTCGGCCTGCACCGCTGGTGGTGGAGAAGCTCACCAATAACTGTCCGACCGGATATCGAACGGACGGCTCCAGCGGATACTGCACACAAGCATCATCATCAAATCCAGCACCAAGAGTGGTTCCCAAATCAGGAAGTAATTGCCCGAGTGGTTATCGCAGCGACGGCAGCAGTGGATACTGTGTGGCTAGATAAGATGGGATCCTTGTAAGTCACGTTACGCGAGGGTTTCGACCAAGCTCAGGTTTCCTTCCGGGCTGTAGGTTCAGGTGCGTTACGGCATAACGGTCAAGTCGTCAAAACACTGCGCAGCAGGTGTTCGAAGACTTCTGCATGTAACGCCGCATCATCGATTGAATTGTTGTCGATCAGTCCACTTTTCACTTCGTCGATGATGTGCAGGGCTTCAGAGGCGTTCTGAGGTTGCAATTCACGCAGCAGTCCTTCTACCCAAACTCGCCGCACGTAGATCTCCTCAGAATCCTCAGGTCCGAACGTGCCTGGCTGTTCGGTTCTCCGCATGATGTCGCGTACTTGATTCAGCCAGCTCCAGTAGCGAAGCTCAGCAGCGACTTCCGAGAGTGTAGTTGGGTTGACCGAGCGGGTGAACAGTTCCTTGCGTGTATCCTGTTTCAAGCGCCAAGGGTCGCCATCGGGTAGTGCGCCGATCGTGTGCATGACCATCTGTTCCGCCGGTGTCGGCATCATGGCCTCCGGGTACGATCCGAAAATAGCGGCATATTCATTGTAATTGTTAATTCGCTCGCGCGCTTTCTTCACCTTGACTTCGATGTTCGCCATGTCGAACGTTGCGAAGGCCATTACTAAGGGGTCCATGTTAGGTTGGTATTGCAGCCATTCACGGTAGCGCCGTTCAATCTCTTCCGAAGGCGTGGTGATCCGCTCAGCAGCTTCCAGAACAAGGTCAAGTACATGCGGGTTTCGTGCGGTACGACAGACTTCACATAACCATAAGCAAGCGTCGATCTCCCGATCGCCGGTGACGATTGTTTGCTCCGGGAGTGTCGGCACGGTCAACGCGGTCTCGTTACTGTATAACGGCTCTGGGATAGTGAACAGGCGCTGGTGCTCAAGATTGCCGGGGTTGCCGTTCAGTTCGTTATGCGGTAACGATAAGGTCTCGTCGGGTGGTGCTTCGTTGGGGCTGGCCGCGATCAGAACCGTCTCGACAACGGCACGTTTCGTCTTGCCGGTCTGTCTGACGATCTGCTCCAAAGCGGTGGCCGCTTGTGCGTTCAAGGGAACATTCAACCGGGTTAATTGAGACGCCGTTCGCTGGCGGTAGAGGCGTTGTCGTTCGGCGTTAGTCAGCGGCATGTGGGCTCTTCGGTCGTTATGTCATAACGGACCTTATGGCGCGTTATGCCGTAACGGTCAACCCTGTTGGGCTAGCCTTGGGGGTGGGAGTCGACGGAGCGACTTATAGGACCCAAATCGAACCCACTCGGACACGTCAACCTACGCCGATCTGATTGTCCCCGGTCGTGCCGGGCGGGTGGTCTACCGCAACTCGAACCAGCACGAAGGTTGCGCCCTTTGATCGAGGCCAGAAACACGCCATAAGGTCCGATGCAGTTGTTGCAGTAAATGAATGAATGGCGTTGCGGACCCAAGAAGCCGCCGTTGTTTTCCCCCGTCTGGATGTGCGTTGTTCACGTCAAACAGGAAACCTTGCTTCAGACACTCAATTTCGAGATCAGAACGGCGGTTTGTGACAATGCAATACTTCAGTTTCGATCTGGAGCGAAACAACCGAAGTTTTCTGAGAAAAACCCCATACCGAACCATATCCGCCGAGCCTGGTCGGCTCGCCGTTCGGTTCTTCCGTTGTCGAGTTCGGTCCGTTCTCCAACGTCAACAACCATGCCGCCGAGACATCACCGAAGGCCGTGGCAAGAATTTCGGCAATCTCGATATCCGGACGTCGAAGACCGGCTTCGAAATTGGAGATGCGCGACTTGGAGATTGCGCCGTTTGTGTACAGTGCAATTTCCTCGATACTCCATCCGTGGCGGATTCGTGTTGATGCGAGACGGTGACCAATCTGTTCTGATCTCGATAGCTCTGTCTCGACTGCTTGCGCAGATTACTATGCAATATTTGCTCGTATCCTGGCACACGCCACGGTGAGAATGATTGACATGACAACAGACCAAGCCGAACTGCCTGGTGCGATGGAATATCGTGCGGGGGTTCGGCTTTTTTGTTACCCACTCTTAGCATGCCTGGTTACGGGGATGGGCTGATCCGCGGCGCCAGCCCCAATGCCCCAGAAGATCGCGCGATTCGATGATCCGATCTCAAGAGCCGGTTGCGTGGGGCCATCGGCATACTGGCACCTGACCGACATCATGGGAGCGGCTGTTGTTATACCTGGTCGGAAGGCCGGGGCGAACAAGCCTGATGTGCGTCAAGCGGTAACCGTGTTTTGTCAACGGTTCTTTTATGCATCGTCAATACGACGGGGGACCATCCGCAATGAGCATCAAATCTTCTTCATGGTCCGTGTATTTCGCGGCGGTGATGGCCTTATCGTTCGCGGGCCTGCCCTTCGTTGCAGCACAAGCCGCAATTCCGGACGTAGACGGGCTTTACACGGCATGTTATTCAAACGTCTTGCAGACGATTCGGCTGATTGATCCCTCGCGTAGTCAACGCTGCACAAGGTTAGAGACAACAATCACCTGGAACGCGACGGGCCAGCAAGGCGAGCGGGGAATTCAGGGAGAGGTAGGACCGCAAGGACCGAAGGGGGACGCGGGTGACACCGGACCTAAAGGCGAACAGGGAATTCAGGGAGTGGCAGGTGCCAGCGGATCGCAAGGTCCGGTAGGCCCGAAGGGGGACGCGGGTGCGCAAGGCCCAGCGGGTGTAATGGGTCCGACCGGTCCAGCGGGTCCGGAAGGTCCGGAAGGTCCGGAAGGTCCGCAAGGCATTCCCGGCACCGGGAGCAATGCCGCTGGTCCCTGTTTCAGTGACGACAGCCGCATTGTCGACTGCGAAAACGGCACCTTGACCGATGGCGTCACCGGACTGATTTGGCTTGCCGATCCGTCGTGCTTCTCCTCGACGAGCTGGGCGTTAGGCAATGCGGATGCAGCAACGCTGGGTGATGGCGCCTGTGGTTTGACCGATCAATCCTTGCCGGGCGACTGGCGGTTGCCGACGGCGGAGGAATGGCGGTTGAGTCGCGCTGTCGTCCCCGCGGAGGACAACGCGATCTATTGGTCGGCCACGACGAACGGGGCGGATGCGACCCTGGCGATGACCGCGAAGCGCGACAACGGGATCATCGCCCGCGCCAAGAGTACGTCTTACAGGGTCTGGCCGGTGCGGGGTGGTCCGGCGCCCGCGATCGACCCCGACGTGGATCGAAACCTGTGGCGCTATCAGCCGACGGGCACCAACGCCGAGTGGATCAAGGATCTCGGCACGGGTTTGGAATGGCAGCGCTGCAGCGTCGGGCAGAGCTGGAATGCGGGCTCGCAGACATGCACCGGTGCTGCCACCGCGTTTGACTGGTACGCGGCCGTTGCCCAGTTTGGTGCCGAGGACACATTCGGCTTCCGGCTCCCGACCATCGCCGAACTCCGTACGTTGGTCTATTGCTCGAGCGGAAGCCCGGTCACGATCAATATGCGCGACGATTCCATAGTGTGCCAAATCTCTTCGTCCCCGGCGATCGTATCCTGGGCCTTTCCCAATACGCCTGGCCCATTCTGGTCTTCGTCGCCGAGTGCCTACGGTTCGGGCTACGCGTGGGTCGTCTATTTCGGCCATGGCAGCGTCGCCTACAACTATAAGTACGACACGGAATACGTTCGGCTCGTGCGCGCGGGGCAGTGATTTGGCTTTTTGTTTTTGCGGGACCTGAACCTGTTACGTGCGTTGCACGCTCGGGGCCTAGTGCCCGATCCGAACACCGAGCCGTGAACAGGCTAGCGTCGAAAAATTAAGCAGAACAATTGGGTAGAGTGAAGAGCTGGCCTACATGCCACTGTAGGCCAGCTTATCAGTTTCCGCGCCTTTCTATGACTTGTCGATGCGCTATCCACCTCGACACACACCACGGCGCGCAGGGTGGCTTTCTAAACCCACTCTCGCCAGAGATTAGTATCAGCGCGCTAGACGCTCGCGAGAACCCGGCTCCGGTCGGTTGTCGTGGCTGGCTTGAGTGTCTGCGTGACTGTCACGCGAGCCGCTTGCAGTCGTTGCAGCAATGCAGCCGACAGCGTCGAGAAGTCAATAAAGTCTTCTCCCTACCATCTGATACCCGTCATCCAATACCCGCTTAGGCGGGTTTATTTTTTGCCCAAAAAATATACCAATCTGCGTTCTAACTAAGCCCTGCAATTCCACGAATTTATCTCACCATCCCTCTGTGGTTTCGAGCTGCGAATATGTAGATATAACTCTACATACCATTCGCCGTTCAATCACAGAGGTACCCGATGAAACGCATTCCTCGCTCGATTCCGTTGGAACCCCAAGCACTGCGACGTGCTGATTTATCCCCCGACGAACAAATCCTGATCGCAAAGGCGATTTCATGCCTTGAGCGGACCTATCGCGTTCGCGGTACGGCCATGAATAGTCCGGAAGCCACACGCGATTATCTCAAGCTGCATCTCTACGGTCTGCCCTATGAAGTCTTCGCCGTGATGTATCTGGACAATCGTCACCGTGTCATTCGATACGAAGAACTCTTTCGAGGCACCATCGACGGTTCCAGTGTGCATCCGCGTGAAGTGGTTCGCAAGGTTCTCACGACCAATACCGCTGCCGTGATCTTTGCGCATAACCATCCTTCAGGAAACGCCGAACCCTCTCAAGCCGATCTTCGTATTACTCAACGTCTTCGCGAGGCACTCAGTCTGATCGATGTGCGTGTGCTGGATCACATGATTGTCGGAGACGGCAACATCGTCAGCTTGGCCGAGCGGGGCTTGGTCTAACTCAGATACCACCGTTTGAACGGCGGCTTATTCCAAAGGCGTTCGACATGAACGCTTTCTTTTTCCGGTGATAAAAGGGGAAACGCGATGATCACATCTCTGCGTTGGTTGTCTCTATTGTTGAGTCTACTGATTGGATTGATCCTTTGGCAACATGCGCAATTGTCTCTACTGGCCTTGATCCGCATCGATCCGGTACCCGAGACAAAAGCTCTGATGACGGAAGGTCGTTATGCCGAAGCGGCCGAGTATCTGGAGTTCTTTCTCGACTATGAGTATGTGCGAAACAATCCGGATGCGATTGCACTCAACACTGATATTACAGCGATTCGGTCGACTCTGGCGTACTCGGCGGAAAAGGTAAAGGAGGGCTTACTGGAAGGCACCAGCGACGAAACCCTTGGTCAGGTGACAGGAATCGTGTCGGATCTTTTGGTGATTGGCGACATTCGCGATCTGATGATTCAGAGTGGACATTGGGTGCGTGGAGATTCCGTCGACGAGGTGATCGTTGCGCTGTCGACGATCGGCCTGGTTGCAACGGCGAGTTCACTGGCAAGTACGGTTGCGACGGTCGGAACGGGAGGAACGGCGGCACCGACGGTTGTTGCCAGCAGCATGTTAAAATCTTCGGTCACAACGCTCAAACAGGCGCATCGTTTGGGTCAGCTACCGAGCTGGTTAAGGGAAACTCTGATCTCCAGTGCCAAAACGGTTCGTCAAACCGGCAGTATCGAGTCGGTTGCGCAGATTCTGGAGAACGTCCGGCGCTTGACAGCGATTCGGGGAGGTCTCAGCTTGTTGAGTGGCACCCGGAACGCCGAATCACTGCATCGGTTCGCTCAGGTCAGCGAAACCTTCGGAGATGCGACCCGTACCTTGTTTCGCTTGGGCGGCGAGACCTTTCTGATCAGTGCACGACGTGCACCAAGTGCACAGTCTGCCGAAGGGGTTCGGCTGGCGACAACCTATGGTCCGAAGGGGCTGCGACTGCTCGATCGCGTGGGACCGACTCGATTCGTCAAGTATTCGTCTCGCGGTACGAAGATTGCTCACAAAGGTGAGGTTGTGCAGAAGATTGCCCGTCTGTTGATTCATCTGCCGCGGGGTCTTCTGTACGGTATCTTGATTCTGACGAGTTTGCTGTGGCTGCCGTGGCGTTGGATGTTGTTTCGGCGTTGACGCGATAGTAGGTGTTACGCGAGACCGTAGAACGGTCTCGCTTTTTATTGTTGAAGCGAGGATCAGTCTGCTGTCACTGACGGTATTATGTCCGGAAGTTCTAAGCTACGCACCCCCGTTTTCTGGCATTCTTCTGCTTTACTGGACCGTCTACAGGTTGCCAGACCTAAGTCCGCGCTGGACCCGAGAGACCGTTTTGTCCGCATTGCGGTTGCTCGCAGACGGCCCTCTGGCTGGCTCAGTTCAGCATCAACGGTCGATGTGGCCGACTCCTCCTGAGGCGGGGAGCAGACGGCTGGGCATTTTCTAGCGCGATAGTGGACCGCCCCAAAGCTGTCATTCCCGACCGATACCTACCCATTCCAGAGCCGACTGCGCGCTGAGCAATCAAATTCGCTACCAGATGAAATGAAATGCGCGATCTGGTTTTTTCAGTAGGGGCTGACTGCGCGATAAGCGCGCAACGGTCCAATTTCTTTTGCCAATGCTCGTGCATCTTGCTGGAACGGCACCGCAGCCTCTGGAAGAACATCCGTGCCAACTTCACCCCCACGAAGCTCGGCGAGATGTACCTCGGTCACATGGCGGATCCAGGCGTTAGCCGGGCTGAGGGGTAAGGCCCCGGTGATTTTCAGACTCCGCTCCATACATTCCAGGGCGGCCTTCTTACCGGAGCCAACATGCCACTCAAGCACGCCCATATCGCGCCAGACGAGATCGCCGGGGTGACCGGAACACTTAGCCGAGCGCTCGCGAAGTGGACGCAACATCGCCCGCGCTTCGCCGATGAGTCCTTGATGTCCCTCGATCACGCTATCGGCCGCTGCTCTTGCAGCAAACTGAGTCGCAAAAATACCGGCATCACAATCAAGTATCGCACGCGCGTGACCGAGGGCGGACTCCAGCCGACGGCAACGTACATCAGCCCAAACCCGATAATTGCCGAGCCTGGCTAGGTCGCTGCTGCTTACATCTTGGTCCGGGAAGGTTTCAAGCAAATCGTCAGCTTCTCGGAGATTGTTCGCTCCGCCTGCTAGCAGTAGGGTCCGGATCAATGTCATCTGGGCCTTGCACCACACCCTTGAGCGCGTGAACCCCACACCTCCCGCGTGTCCGGCGAGTAGTTCCCAAACCGCGCGGTACTGTTCCACGAGATCGCAATGGGAACGCGCCAGTCGTATGGCCTCTACGAAGTTCAAGCGCAGCTCCTCTGTCACTGTTTGAAGCAATTGCATGTCCAGGACCAGATGAAAGTGGTTAGGATCTGTGGCAATCGCTTCGGCTAGGACGCCTTGGCTCGCAATGATTCGATCCGCGGTCGCGATGTCGCCAATCTGGTTGGCAACGAGATGCATCAAGTTCCTGAGTCGGAAGAGCAGTTGAGAAGACCCTTGCCCTTCCGGGAGCGTTTTCTCTAGCCGATCAAGCGCACCTGCCAAGATCGGCAGGGTTGCAGGATCCTGGTGTTGGCGCCACAGCCGCTCCAGCGCGGCTTCCAGGGTTGCCATGGGACCGGTCGAACCGCGAACCATGATGCGCGTCCAGAGCCGAAGAAGCGCGGCATCTTGAGAATCCTTCGTCACGTACTCTCGGTCGAGCACGCACCATCGAGCGAGTGCAGTCGCTAAGTCGCCGTCTCGCTCGGCGATCCTTGCGCGCCGCTCGGCATAGCCGCCGAAGCCTTCGAACAAGCTCAGCCGTCCATCTCGCTCAAGCATACCGTACAACGCGCCGCTCTCGTGTTGATGCCGGTTGTACGAAAGATTCGCGGCAAAATCGGCCAGCACGAGCCCTGCGGACTCAGCAGCCGGCCAGATGCGAACATGCCGCGCATCCAGTCGTTCAAGCAGTCCGCGAGCCGCGAGACCGGCTTCAACCGCGTCTTCAATTCTTTCCACGACATCAGACAGCAATTCATCGCGCGTCGACATCAACTCACCCTGCTTTTGCCGGCGAGCAACGATCACCTCAAGCTGCCGACTTCCCCATGCCTCGGGCAATGCGGAGTCAGCCAACGCGAGCAAATCGAGGAGCATGAGCCGATAGGTTCGTTCGCTTTCCCGCAATCCACGTCGACGTCGGTTCTCCACCACGAGCATCGCCGTCACGCATCCGGTCTTCCCGGCAGCCGTGAAAACCGCTTTCGCTACCTGCGTCGCCAACTGATGACCGAGGCGCGTCCGCAACTCCGTCAGGTGCAAATCCGCACGCGACGACAGTCGAAACTGGCGTGGCAAGGGATCGAGCGCATCTTTCAGCCGCTTCTCAGCACTCGAAGGTTTGCCTTCGCACAGGACACCGCTGACGATCCAACGCGGGTCTTGTTCAAAATCGCCTGACTCGTCAATAAACAAAGTATGAATCATTTGCTTCCGACCCTGCTTCCGATTCTAATTCTTGCTCTGGAATAATCAGGTACTCCCCGCAATGTGGGCACTTGATGTCATATGGATTGAGGGCGCGTGTTTCGTGGAACGTCCAATAACCACCGAGCTTCCAAAGATGGGTTCCGCAGTTCCAACAATGATTACGGACGATTAGATGACTGCATTGTAAATTCGCGCACCATAACGCCCTTGCCATACCTCGCTTCAATGATAACGGTTTGCCGGGAGGAGGCGTTTCTGTCGTGGATGCCTCCCCACACGCGGGACAGAACGGCTGATAACGTGGTGGCTTTTCCGCATAGTCATCAGCAGTATATTCCCAGTTCAGGTAGAGATGCATCGTAATGAGCCTGATCAGCGGATCGATGACGCCTGGCCTGAGGAGTACCGCCCCATGCCGGTGATCCGGAGGAGCCTGATCCCATTCTGGTCGGTTATCGGGATCTGATGTGAAATGACCCCCGCCGTATCGGCAGAATCCGCCCGACTCATTCGCTGACTCTGCATCATAACCAGGATGAAGAACAAAAACCCGGTTAGCGCCTTCCTCATCGTAGTGACGTCTTACAATTAGCTCTTCCAGTTCGCTGTCCAGTTTCATCCCTTCCCGATTCGAAGCAATCGGTGCAAACCGCTTGCATTTTGCATCAAGGATCAACTTCATCTGATCTATTGGATGGGTATCGCTAGAGACCTCATCAGATAGTGAGGAATTGGACACTTCATACCCGAACCACGCTGGATCAAACGGACCTGGATCTTGCGCGTCTTGATTAAAATGTTCGGAATCGTGATATATTCGATCAGTAACGTGAGAATTCAATGCCCCGATATTGAAGGCTGCGTCGGTTGGCTCCGTCCTTGTTGACTCCTGACGCCGAGCAAGAACTGTGACCACGAAATCCGGGCGTTTACCAGTTGGCAAGAGCGGTTCATATTCTAATAAGACATCGCGATTGAGATGTGGACCCTCGAAAAATATCCGGATCGGTTCATTCGATCTCTTCTGATTCCAGTAATCGTGATCGGCAAGCCCCTTAAATAAATCTTCCTGATACGCTCCTGTAGGTACAAAGCCATAATGTTCACGAAGGATTCGGACAAGCTTTAGAAAGCACCATCGCTCATACACCCTCGGCATGTCGAGGATCCCGATTTCATCTAGACGGAAAAGCTGATCAATTTTCGAGACATCGAGATTGGCTGCATCCAGCGCGATCCGAAAAGCGGCGAGTGCACCGCGATAGTCTGGATTCTGAACATAGGTCATTGATCCAGAAACCGCGAGATTCTGTCCAGTGGAGATACGAAGGCTCTTGGCTCTCTCGATCACCTTATTCGTTTGCGTTAGCAGCGGTTTCAGCGCTTCAGATGTGGCTTGCCAGTGCGCACTTTCCGTGCGAAAGCGCTGTGCTTGCGACTGATGTGCTTGCCGGTCCTTCTCCTGATCGCGGACTGCAGAAGATGAAAGTCTGTGCCAATAATCGCTTCCTTCAAGCCGCTGCTTTTCATCTGTAAGACGATTAATCTCAGCAGCAATCTTATCTTCTAGACTTGATTCGATCGAACACAGCTTTTCAACATTCGCAATTACCCATATCCCTTGTGAATTCTCACCATCGCGTTGCTTCGAAAAACGACCCCTAACAGTATAAATTTCATGTGCGATGAAAACGCACTTGACTAAATCCATTATTTTTCGATCAAAAACAAGCCGAAGCTCCTGCTTTTCACGCGGCTGCCCTGCAACAGAGATGAGGGATGACCAGAATCCAAATCTTCCATATCGTTCGTCTTTATGATCTTGATCCTCGTCTCGTTTGTTCCGCTTATTAACTCTAAACTTAATTTCATGGAGGCATTCGCCTTGGTGGCATCGTGACAATACGCTATCACGCGCTACTTCAAGAGCGCCTGAGCGAAAATGCAGCTCCGCAAGTTCCTGTTCCAGCTTTTCCGGCACAACCTTTACCCATCCGTTCAGCGACTTTGCGTGAGCCTCTGCCGCACCCGCACGACGATCAAAATCGACCGCCATATCATTTGCCGCCTGGAGTAAGGAGCGCAGTGACCGATTGAGCCTAACCGTCATGGCGAGGAGCAGTCGATTCTCCGGCGTGTCATAAGAAGGTGCATGTCCGCGACCGGAAACCCATCTAGGAGCACCTCGGAGCGCAAGTTCCTGAAACGTCCGCATCATTGGGCGCACCTTGGTCAACGGTTGCTGCTCCGTCCGTTCCCGCAACTCAAGATGTGGCTGTGCAAGTGCGTGTTCCGCGTGCCGGATGTGATCTCGCACAGCTTCAAGGAATGCATCGTTAACACCCCCGTCGGCCTGTCGAGCCGAAACCGTAACCGGGCTCTCACGTTCAAGAATGAGTTGCCAGAGTCCATTGCGGAACTCGCCGAGCAGAGTCTCAAACTCCTGCTCGTTGAATCCCGGCATGGAGATGCGTAAGCGCAGATCGACAGATCCGACTCGGAGATGTGCCATACCTGCATGCCGACAGAGTTTGGAATCGTGGTATCCACCGTTATCGGACTTCTTCCACTTTCCACGCTCGATCCACCAGGTACGCCCATCCGAGGCTTTGACCGGACTTAACTCTTGCACCGATTCCCCCCCGCCAAGCACGAGCACCGGCGGTGAAGTCAGTCCGGGAGCCAGAATGCCGATCTGTCCTGGACGCCGAAAACTCACCTCCGGATAAGCCGTGATATCCGCCGTATAACCTTCAAGCCCGTTCTCTACGAGAAGGGTCGGCGACCACGCGGTTTCCACATCCAGTGGCTTACCCGAGGATGCCCAGTGAACCTGGACGATACGGATCTCAAACGGCGCAGAAGTTTCCATCAGGCCCAGTAGTTAAAAATCTTGTCGTTACGGTTCGCCCTGGAAATAATTTCGGCAAGCTCGCGCTTCGCATTGAAAGGCTCGAAATCAGGAAGGCTTGCGATGTCTCTTTGGAAGGCGGAGACGACCCCTGAGCAGTCCCCTTCACGCCCTTGCGGCGCCCTTTTTCCATCAAACGAGAATCTGGGCAACAGCTTTTGTCTCACGAGATGGTTGAGTGCCATCTGGTCGACATCCTCACTTTGGGTAACCTCGCTCAACCGGTCACGATATAGCAATGACTGGCGTATAACCCGCACTCCGATCTCAATTCCGATCGGCGCAAGGTAGTCCGTAGCCCACCGTACCATCGTCGATGCGACAATATCCTGTGATCCAGGATTGAATCCAGGATACTCTCCGCGGCCAAACTGACTTGCGGGAACACAAACGCCAGTGCCTAGAATTTCCTCTCCAGCGATCTCTTCGTCCACCAACTCCCAGTAATTCAGCGGACTCTGAAATTGCAGCACTTGGGCACGATCCAGAACCTTTGGGGAAAGATAATGGGTTGTGTCATCAATATTCACGGCACCGATGATCCGGATATTTGAAGGAATCGACAGGATGGGGGGCACATTCAACACCCCAGCTACCATTCGTCTGAGACGAGAGTGAAGCTGGAGAACCGACTCGCCATCTTGAATGCCAAGACGATCTTGGAGCTGCTGTACGATGTCTTTATGATCGAGAAAATCGCCGAAACGGCGCAGCTCTCTGCCTTCTGCTGCTTTCAGAAGAACATCCACGAAAAGACGGAATTCGGTCTCGACATGGCCTGCTTCTTCAGCAGAATAGAGAGTGATCGTTGGCGTTTCCGTGCGTTCCTCAAGAACGGAAAGAAAGTCGGCAAAATAATATTCGACTCTCGCAAGGTTCATCTCGTCCAAACAGATGAGGTGGAGTCGATCAGGGTCGCGCTGAGCGGCGATCAGGGCGTCGAGAAACTGGGTCGTCAGGTAAGATCGCTGAAGTGGGTTGTAATAGCCGAGAAGATCCTCTGAACTGGTCCAGTTAGGCTTGACCGGGATGATGTGAGCGATATTGCCGGTCGCCTTCGCAAATGATTTGACGAGCTGCGTCTTGCCGGATCCCGAGAGGCCGGAGAGGATGATGAGATCGCCTGTGCAAAGGAGCGCGAAGAAATTCTCTAAGAGTGCTCTTGGATAGACGATTCGTCTTTGATAGTAGAGGAAGCTCTGAACATGGGAAATGATAGCTGGATATCCGCCGTCGATGCTCTCGAAATTCGGCCAGTCTTTTGTTTCCTCATCTCCTTTTGCAGTAACTCCAAGGATTTCATCGTACTGTGCTTGGGTGATAAAGTCGAGGTGAAGTAGGGGGTCGGCCTTCGTTCGTACGTACTGTCGGAGTCGTTCAATCTGATTCATCAGGTGTTCCATCTCTTTATCGCTGTACGATCTCGCTTCACCGAGCTTTTCATGAAGGTGTGCCAATTCCTTTGTGTGCAATTCCTCTACTACTTCATACTCTAGCCTTAGAGTTTCCTCCATCTTTCTGAGTGAGTTTTCATGCTGTAGACGTTCATCTTGATAGTCAGCCTCGATTTCAGCGAGTATAAGGTCGCGTTGAGCCTTTGTCTCGCTCAATTGTCGCTCAATCGCTGCACTTTCTTCCCGGTTCCTCTCCAACTCTTTCTCGGCGTTGATGTTAGACGCCTTTAAGTCTACAGCTCTACCTTCAAGCTTTTGGATCTGCTCTTTTATATCCCGAAGCTTGCTCGTCACATCTTGGTGATTCTGTTCGAAATAAGCGCGGTATAAGGTTTCGTCGAGATCAACGCTGCCATCGGCACGGTGGGCAATCGCTTCTAGCGGAATATGCTTCAGCGAGCGGATTGATTTCGGGTCAATCGAGAGATGTAAGGGATTGTTATTCTTTTCACGCTCAAATGGAACTGCAAGCTGAAATCGAGCCTCAACATACTGCCCAGACTCAAAGCCTGACAAATCCCGTCCAACGTAAATGTTTTTGACATTTTTCTCTTTATCATTGCCTAAGTCAGCCAGAGGATATTGAAGTCTAGATCCGGACTTATTATGCAACGGTGTCAGCCACCAGATTTCGTTTCGTTCGCGAAGTATGCCGTTGATCAGAGGAACAGAGATTGACCACTTTTCTTTGAGGTACTGCATACGTTGCGCGTCGCTCAAGGTGTTGATCTGCGCGACTGTTAGAAACTCTGAGATCGAGTCTTCCATGCAGATTCGACTCTCGCTATTGTTCTTGAAGTAGATGCGGCTGGATCATAGTGCGAGGAATCGGGTTCTTAAATAGCACGATTAATGCCCAAGCCGCTCCGAGAAGCTGTGCGCGCCGGGTGAATCGACGGTTGTCGACGGAATAGAGCGTTTCACAATCGGAGCAGGCCAGCATATGCAAGGCATCGGAGAAGTCCACGCCCTGGGCGAGCGAGGAGAAAGAGAGCCTTAGCGACTTGCTCGGACTCCTCGGCGTTGACGTTTGACAAGCCCACAGATGCTTCAGGACTTGGACGATCTTTACGGCGTCAATCCGATAGAAGGCGCGGAGAACCGATTCCAGCTCAAGGATTACGGTAAGCGGGATGATCAGGACGGGACGAGGGGGACGGGCCTGGATCGCCTGGTCGATGGATCGCTTCATGGCCGCTTCCGAATCACCTGGATCATCCATACAGGAGTGGGCCAAGATACCGCATGCAAGAGCAATCATCGCTGATCTCGCGCATGGATTGCACGACATCGAAGTCGTTCAGATGCTGCGTTCCTGGCTGATCGGAGTTCAGTACGTAATCTATCGCTGGTTTCGGGGCGGGTACGCTGGGTCTTACGAAGGGGCCGGACACTTAACTTGGCGACATCCGGTTCTAAGGTGAGCTTCGTTCCCGGTGCGATCCCGAGCCTATGCCGGATCTCCGCCGGAATGGCGACTTGCCCCTTGTCCGAGACGGTCACTGTCAACATTGCCATGGCCTCATGTCTTCGGAAGTTTCCGGGCGCTAGAGGAATCAGGTATTAGTAGCACTTCCAGAGGCCGGGAACTCGACGGTTTTTGCGCGAATCTACGCAAACATCCCCAAAATTCCCCTATCCCTACCCTACCTCTGCCGCAAACACTACGAAAGCCGGAAAACTCGTTTGACTTGTTCAGTTAAGGTTACAACAGTCTAACGAATCAGGGGCACTGCGCAAGTCGAGCGGTCCATTGTGAGCAATGAAGAGCACTGGAACGACGGTATCATCCTTATGATCTTCAGTTTGGGTCGTGGGTCAGGTTGCGGGGCAACTGAGTCGCTCACCGTAAGATCCGCAAGCGTTCGCAATGTGTGTCGACTCGGCAGTCGCCTCTCGACAGGTTCCGGGTTAATTACGCATCCAAGCCGAAACCTGACCTGACCGGTTTTAGCGCGGTAGGCGTCAGAGAATCTTCACAGTCCATCCCCAACGATGTTATATCCGCCCCTCAGGACCGATGTCGCCCAAGTTAAGTCCGATCCGCACGCGCACACGTTCGGCGAATGCTGCCCACTCAGTCTGGTTCAGCCGTGCCGCGATTCCGAGACGTCGAAGATTGGCACGCAGATCCGTTTCACGGCCCAGGTAGAGGGTGTGGCCGTTGTCGCCCGAGACTTGGGTTTTCCCGACGAGGTGACCGTCGGGCGTTACCGACAACTCGGCCAACGCGGGCTTCGTGTAGGCACGTTCGAACAGATACCCCAAAATAGCGCCCATCTGCGGGCCATATTGGGGAGTCGTGCGGGGTCGTGTAGTTGACCAAGGTCAGGCATCGTCATGGGTAGAGTATGACCGACAGTGCTATGCTTGCGACAGCGTTTGTGTTCCGTGGACAGTCGTGCGCCATTGGAACCGTTCGTGCCGGTCGAGTCGCCTTGCCATGTCATGGAACGGATCGGCATCCTAGAACAGCAAGGAAATCAGCGGCGACGAGGAGGAGGAATGGAACCGGTTATTGTGATCGACTTCGAGACCTCCGGACTGTCACCGGACATGGGTGATCGTGCGACCGAAATCGCCGCGGTCTTGATCCGCGATGGTCGCATCGTGGACCAGTACCAAAGCATCATGAACGCAGGGAAGCGCATTCCCGCCTTCATCGAGCACTTCACCGGCATCAGCAACGCGATGGTGCGCGACGCGCCACCGGCCAGCCAAGTCATGGCCGAGGTCGCGGACTTCGTCGGCGACTACCCCTTGGTCGCGCACAACGCCTCGTTCGATCGCAAGTTCTGGGATGCCGAACTGTCACGCATCGGGCGCAGGTCGCCGCGGCCCTTTGCCTGCTCGATGCTGGTTGCCCGTCGTGTCCTGCCCCAAGCACCGAATCACCAGCTCGGCACCCTGGTCAAGTACGCGGGGTTACCGGTCACTGGCCGCTATCACCGGGCACAGGCCGATGCCGAGATGACGGCGCACCTGACGCTCTATCTGGAACGGGAGTTGATGGAGCGGTTCGGACTTTCGGAAGTCACCCACGAACTGCTCGGGCGGATTCAGCGGACGGCGAAAACCCGGCTTGAGAAGTGCCTGGAGCGGTATGGCGGAGCTGGCGCGTCAGCGCGCGCGATGCCGCTCGCGAACGGAAGTTAGAGCCAAGACGATGCCGAACGCACTACGCCTTCCGGTTGTGGCCCTAAGCGCAGAGTACCTGGTCATCGGGCATCTGATGCGCCGTAACATCTTGGCCTACAAGGCGCCCCCGAACAATGAGGGATACGATCTGATCTGCATCCACCCCGAGCCGCGTCAGACCGGCGGACAGGTTCGTGTGCAGGTCAAAAGCCGCTACGCGACCGACTGTGACCGTGGATTTCCGGTCAAGGCCAAAACTCTGGATGCCTTCGACTTCCTGGTCGTGGCATTCCTGAACATTGGTTGGTTCTACAGCAACAAACCTGTTCGCGACGGCTATCGTGAACCCGAGTTCTATACTTTGCCGGTGGATTTCATTCGCGAACATCACCGTGCTGCTGCGTCGGGCTGGGAGAAGGTGATGACAAAGGGCCTTGATCTCGACCCGTACCGGAACGAGCGAGGTTTTGAGAGGATTGCGGAGCTACTCAGCATTGCGTATCCAGGCAGAGTTCGCTTGACACAATCGGACAACGCTGACGAGAACCCGATGTCGTTATCGACGAGAGAGTGCGAGGGATGAAACTCGAAGACATCGCACCAGGGCAAAGCCTGACCGGTATCGAGCCCAGCCAGATCGTATCGGTCATGGCGACGGTCTCGCACGGGGACGGTGCGCTCCAGCTCATCTACAAAACCCCCGACGGCGCGATCAAGGAGCGCCTGCTCGCACGGGACGACGAGGCCACGGTCGCGATCGCCACCGCCGAGCGCCCGTTCGCCTTCGACGGCGACGGCGATGCCTTCCAGCTTGCCTGCGAGGCCAAGCGCATCGACCTTGCATTTCTCTTCGACCCCATGATGGCCGTGCACAGTTCGAACGTCGATCCGCTGCCGCATCAGATCACGGCGGTCTACGAAGCCCTGCTGCCACGCCAGCCGTTGCGGTTCGTCCTCGCGGACGATCCCGGCGCCGGCAAAACCATCATGGCCGGGCTCTACATCCGCGAGCTCATCATGCGCGCGGATGCCCACCGCATTCTGATCGTGGCTCCGGGGAGCCTGGTGGAGCAGTGGCGCGACGAGCTGTACGAGAAATTCGGTCTTGAGTTTCACATCTACTCCGCGATCCTGGAGCAGACCTCGCCGAGCGGCAATCCCTTCGAGGACTACCCGCGGCTGATCGTGCGGCTCGACCAGCTTGCCCGAAACGAGGAACTCCAGGAGAAGCTGTGCGCGCCGGGTTGGGACCTGGCCGTTTTCGACGAAGCGCACAAGCTCGCCGCCCATTACTCCGGCTCGAAGCTGGACAAGACCGGACGCTTCCGCTTCGCCGAGAAGCTCGGCGCGCATGTTCGGCATCTACTGCTGATGACCGCAACACCCCACAGCGGCAAGGAAGAGGACTTCCAGCTTTTCCTTTCGCTGCTCGATTCCGACCGCTTCTACGGCAAGTTCCGCGACGGCGTGCACAAGGTCGATCCTTCCGACCTGATGCGTCGCATGGTCAAGGAAGAACTGGTCAAGTTCGACGGCACGCCGCTCTTTCCGGAGCGCCGGGCCTACACCGTGAACTACGAACTTTCGCCGATCGAATCCGCGCTCTATGAAGCCGTCACCGAGTACGTCAAGACCGAGATGGGCAAGGCCGATCAGATCAAGGGGTCACGCAAAGGCTCCATCGGCTTTGCACTCACCGCCCTGCAACGCCGTCTTGCCTCCAGCCCGGAGGCGATCTTCCAATCGCTCAAGCGCCGCCGTGAACGGCTGGAGAATCGCCTGCGCGACGAAAAGCTCGGGATCAAGGGCAAGCAGGCCCTCGCCGAGACCCTGGCGGACGTTCCCGAGGACGATGACGATCTCACCGCCGAGGAGCAGGAGGGACTCGAAGAGACCCTGATCGACCAGGCCACCGCCGCGAAGAGCATCGTGGAGCTGGATGCCGAGATCGTGATCCTCAAAGGGCTGGAGGTACAGGCCAAAGTGGTTGTGGCTTCGGGCCGGGACCGCAAGTGGGACGAGCTGTCGCAGATCCTTCAGAACAATCCCGAGATGCGCGATGCCGCCGGGCGGCAGCGCAAGCTCATCATCTTCTCCGAGCACCGCGACACCCTCAACTACCTGCACGCCAAGATCGCCGGGGTCCTCGGTAATCCTGACGCCATCATCACCATTCACGGCGGGACGCATCGCGACGAGCGCCGCCGCCTTCAAGCGCTGTTCCGCTCCGACCCCGGAGTGCGCGTGCTGGTGGCGACCGACGCCGCCGGCGAAGGCGTGAACCTCCAGAACGCGAATCTGATGGTCAACTACGACCTGCCCTGGAACCCGAACCGCCTCGAGCAGCGCTTCGGGCGCATCCACCGCATCGGCCAACAGGAGGTTTGCCATCTCTGGAACCTCGTGGCCAAGGAGACCCGCGAAGGCGATGTCTACCACCGCCTGCTGATGAAGCTCGAAGTCGAGAGCCAGGCGCTCAAGGGCCGTGTCTTCGACATTCTCGGCGAGGTTTTCGAGGAGACCAGTCTCAAGGACCTGCTGATGCAGGCGATCCGTTACGGGGACCGTCAAGACGTTCGAGACCGTCTGAGCCAAAAGATCGACATGGCGCTCGATCACGAGCACCTGAAATCCCTGCTCAACCGCAACGCGCTTGCCCAGGAGACGATGAGCGCCGAGCGGCTCTTTGCCGTCAAGGAGGAAATGGACAAGGCCGAAGCGCGCCGCTTGCAGCCCTTCTTCGTGCGGGCCTTCTTCTCGAAGGCGCTCGATGCCCTCGGCGGCACGGCCCATCCGCGCGAGGCCGGGCGCTTCGAGATCACCCATGTTCCGGCAGCGATCCGCGAGCGCGACCGCCGCCTCACCGGGCGTAACCGGCGCGAGAACGAGCCGGTCCTGAAACGCTACAGCCGGATTTGTTTCGAGCGCGCGGCGATCCAACCCATCGACAAGCCGGGGCTGGAGCGTGCGCTGCTGATGCATCCGGGCCATCCGCTGATGCTCTCGATGACCGACATGCTCCTGGAACAGCACGCGAACCTGTTGCGCCAGGGGGCCGTCCTGATCGACCCGGCGGACGAAGGCATCGAGCCCGCTCTGCTGTTCCTGCTGACCCACGAGATCAAATCCGGCGACGGCACGGTGCTCTCCAAGCGCCTGCAATTCGTGCGGGTCGGTGCGGACGGGCAGGCCGTGTTTGCCGGCTGGGCGCCGCATCTCGATCTGGAGCCGTTGAAGGATGCCGAACGTCCGGTGCTGGACGAGACGCTCGCCGCGCCATGGATCGCCTCGGGGCAGGAGAGTCGAGCGCTTGCCTTGGCCGCTCAAACGCTGGTCCCCGAGCACTTCCGCGAGGTCGCACACCGTCGCATCGAGCACATCGAAAAGACCCTAGACGCCGTCAACGAGCGTCTGACCAAGGAGATCGACTTCTGGCAGGATCGATGGATGAAGCTCAAGGAGGACGGCGAAGCGGGCAAGGATGTCCGGCTCAATCTTCACAACGTCGAGCGCACCATTGCCGATCTCGGGAGCCGCCTGGAGAGCCGCAAGAAAGAGCTCCAGTCCATGCGCCATGTGGTCAGCGGCACACCGGTGGTGCTGGGCGCGGCGTTGATTGTTCCGGCTGGCCTGATGAGCACCCTGCGCGGGGAGGAGCCGGTCGATTCCGTCGCGGCAACCTTCGCCGCCGACGCGCAGGCACGCGCGCGCATCGAGCGGGTTGCCATGGACGCGGTGCGTCTGACCGAGGAGGCGCGGGGTTGCCGCGTCGTCGATGTTTCCGCCGACAAATGCGGCTGGGACCTCACGGCCTATCCGCCCGTCCTCGACGGCAAGCAGCCCGATCCCCGACATATCGAGGTGAAGGGCCGGGCCAAGGGTGCGAGCACCGTGACCGTGACCCGCAACGAGATGCTCTATGCCTTCAATCAGGGCGACAAGTTCGTCCTGGCCATCGTCCTTGTCCATGAGGACGACCGTGCCGAAGGCCCGTACTACATCCGCAATCCTTTTCAAAGCGAGCCCGGTTGGGGCGTCGCATCCATCAACTTTAACCTGGGCGATCTCCTCGTCCGAGCCGAGGCCGCCTGACCATGACCCATTCCGTCAAGACCCCCAAGAAGTTGATCGAAGTCGCGTTGCCGCTCGATGCGATCAATACAGCTTGCGCCTATGAAAAGATGCCGGGAATAGGCGCACATCCACGCGGCATGCATTTGTGGTGGGCGCGGCGACCGCTTGCGGCGGCGCGCGCGGTGATTTTTTCGCAGATGGTCAACGATCCGTCGTGGAAGTGGGAGTTGGAACATCCCGGCGAAATCCCCCCCGCCAACCTCAAGGCGAGCTGGTCCGCAAGCCGCAAGCGGCTTTTTTCCTTGATTGAGGAACTTGTGCAGTGGAAGAACACGACCAACGAGGCGGTGCTGGAGAAGGCGAGAGCCGAAATCCGGAAATCCTGGCGGGAAACCTGCGAGCTGAATAAAGATCATCCGCAGGAATCGGACCTGTTCGATCCCGAGAAGTTGCCTGCCTTCCACGATCCCTTTGCCGGGGGCGGAGCCCTGCCGCTCGAAGCGCAGCGCCTGGGGTTGGAAGCGTACGCGAGCGACCTGAATCCGGTCGCGGTCCTCATCAACAAGGCGATGATAGAAATCCCTCCGAAGTTTGCAGGCAGGCCCCCGGTCAATCCGGAGGCGCGGGGCAAAAAGCAACTGGTCGATCAGGATTGGAGCGGGGCGCGAGGGTTGGCCGAGGACGTGCGCTACTACGGGCAGTGGATGCGCGAGGAGGCCCAAAAGCGTATCGGGCATCTCTATCCGCCGGTCGAGGTGACGGCGGAGATGGCGCTGGAGCGCCCTGACCTTAAGCCCTATGTCGGGCAGAAGCTCACGGTGATTGCCTGGCTATGGGCACGCACGGTGAAAAGCCCGAACCCGGCCTTCCGGCATGTTGATGTGCCGCTCGCTGCGACCTTCGTCCTGTCAAGCAAGGCAGGCAAGGAAGCGTATGTTGAACCGGTGATCGATGGCGATAGCTACTGGTGCAGAGTGAAGATGGGTAAGCCACCGGCGGAGGCGAAAGCGGGGACGAAGCTGTCCAGAGGAAATTTTCGATGCTTGCTTACCCATACTCCCATTGGTGCTGTTTACATCCGCGCTGAGGCGCAGGCTGGACACATGGGCGCTCGGCTCATGGCCGTCATAGCTGAGGGTAAAAGAGGGCGAATTTATCTGCCGCCAACCTGCGAGCAGGAAGAGGCGGCAAATAGCTCAGAACCTACTTCTACTTTGTTACTTTTCCCGCGGACCCGTGGCGCACAGCAGCCACGCCGAATGCAGGCGATAAGCGATTAATTTATATTGAATCATATCGTTTTTGTGGCAACAGAGGGATCGCTGAACCGAGGCGCGTTCGTGGTCGTCATGTCGTGGACCGTAGCACCGGGTTGACCGTCGGCGGCAGGCCGTCGGCGCTGACGAGACGGTCGCTCGCGCGCTGACCACGAAGGATGTTGGTTGCGCCGCATCGCGAGACGGCCCCGTCCACAATCACGCTGCGCCGAAGGCATGGAGCGCCCCCGAGGCGCGAACAGACCCCCTTGCGCATGCCCTGGTGTCGCTTTGTCGAGGTCCAGGGAAAACAACGGGCGCAGCGGTGCCGGCAGCGCCGATGCGCTGCATCGTCGCCTTTGAGCGTCGCGCCCGGAGGTCGCGTGATCAACCCGAGGTCGCCGTCGGGCAGCACGAGCGGGCACAACGCTCGGCGTCGTGGGCGGCGCGGCCGCGCGCCGGGCGAGGTTACTCCAGAAGCGCAAGGCCCTGCTTGGCGTACTGGGCGCGTATGCTGGCCAAGCGCTTCTTGTGGCGCTTTTCCATCTGCGCCAAGACCTCTTCCTGCGTCACTGCGCGCCTTGGCAGGAACTGTTTCAAGAGCTCCTCAATGTCGGAGCAACTCAACAGCGGATGCACGTCTGCAGCACGTAGTCGCTCCTCCAACATGAACAGCATCGCCATCAACACCAAGGCCATGTGATGATGCCAGGCGCTCCATTTGCGCACCTGATAATCCGCCATGCCGCATTCGGATTTGCCATCCTGGAAGGCGCGCTCCACCCAATAGCGCTGCGCCTGCATCTCGGCCAATCGCTTCACCGGCGTTTCGGCCGGGGCATTCGACAAGGTGTATTTGATGTCCTCGGGGGCATTGATCTCACGGCGCACGATCAAGTGCCAACCATGCGCCGCGGTCTCCTCGTTATCCCATAACCAAACCCGTCGATGCAGCACCGCCACTTCCAGTTCTCCGCGCGTGCTGTCACGGACCTTGACCCGTTGCCAAGCCTCGGCGGGCTGCTCCGCTTGCCACTGATCAACCCGTATCGCCGCTGCGTTCGCCTCGAGCTTGGTTGGCGTGCGGCCACGCTGCCCTTTCTTCTGCTTGACCGTCGGCTTCGGATCTTCCAGGAAGATCAGCTGATTGCAATGCACATCGGCGACAAACACTTCCCCCATCGCCGCCAGGCCGCGGAGAAACGCCGGATCGTTGCCGTAAAACCCGTCGGCGCCAACCCAGGAAAACCGCACACCAATCCGGCGTTGATGCGCGACCATCGCCAACGCCAGCGCCACTTTCGTCTTAAAGACGCGGTCCTCCTCGGGAATACCGGCCTGCTCGCAGCGCGGCGCATCATCACACCATTTCTCCGGGAGATACAGGCGCTCATCGACCAACGTCACACGGCGATCACGACCCAATGCGGCAAATACCCCGACTTGGCAATTGTCCACCTTGCCCAGACGCCCACACCATTGCCGAGCGACGCCCACCGAATGCTTGCCCGACTTCTTGAAGCCGCTTTCATCGATCAACAGGCAACTATTCGGGTGCCCACCTAGCCATCGATCCGCCGCCAACGCCACCTGATCAATCACCGCTTGATGATCCCAAGGCGAGTCCGTGAGCATCTGCTGGAGCTGCTGTTCATCGGCATCCGGAACCCGCTCCTCCATACGCTCCATATTCTTCTTATTGGGATCGGCTTGCATCAGACCCCGTAAATAGTGGCCGACCGGCTCGATCACGCTGCGGGTTGCGTTCTGAAAATGCGTTTTGAAGCGCAGATGAAAGCGGGTAAAGCGCCCGGCAATACCATCAAGTGGATTTATAGGGGTATCAGTAGAAGAAAATCTGCTTATGCATAGATAAGTTCTCTTTATGATTGAGTTGTGGTGCTAATAGTATAATAACATCAGCTATTTGCAGCTAGATCTAATCTAACGAAGTAGAACTACTTGGAAACCTGATATAAACTTCTTCGAGAAAGCTCTTGGTTTTCGAGTCGCTAACTACGGCATAAAGAAATGGAGCGATCTTTTTATTTCGCGCCAGCTAGTCGCCTTAACGACGTTTACAGACCTCATTGAAGAGGTCAGGATCGAGGTGCTAAAAGCCGCTTTAGCTTCGGGTATGTCGGATGACGATATTGGCGTGGATGAGTGTGGTTGTGGCGCTCGTGCCTACGCAGAATCTATTGGTACTTACTTGGCTTTTGCGATTAGTCGGTTGGCGGATTTTGGTTGTGCGTTGGCAACTTGGAAGCCATCTGGGGAGCAGGTTATGCACCTATTTACTCGACAAGCTATTCCCATGGCTTGGGATTTTCCAGAATCAAACTTCCTAGGAGACTCATCTATTTGTTGGTTGAATGCGGTTAAATATGCCCGCGAGGGTCTAGTTGCGGGGGCTGTGGGCATAGTTCCAAAGCCAGGTGTTGCTTGTATGGCTAATGCAACCGAACAAGCGCAGTCATTGCATAAGGTTATTTCAACTGACCCTCCATATTACGATAATGTGGGTTATGCGGATCTTTCCGACTTCTTTTACGTTTGGCTGCGGGCTTCGCTGCGAGAAGTATTTCCGACTCTATTTTCTACTGTGGTAACTCCAAAAGCTGAAGAGCTGGTCGCGACACCAGATAGACATGGAGGTCAACAGCAAGCGGAAAACTTTTTTCTTCAGGGTATGATGCAAGCAATGTCGAGACTTGCAGAGCAAAGTCAACCAACTTTTCCGGTTACGATTTATTACGCTTTTAAGCAGTCTGAAACCGATGGAAATACAGGAACGGCGAATACGGGGTGGGAGACTTTTCTTGAAGCAGTTTTTCGGGCTGGATTTGCGCTTACCGGGACATGGCCGCTTCGCAGCGAGCAGGAATACCGCATGCGTGGTATGAACTCAAATGCCCTTGCCTCCAGCATCGTTCTCGTATGCCGCCCGCGTCCTGCCACGGCCAAAACCATCTCCCGCCGCGCCTTCCTGCGCGAACTGAACCAGGTGCTTCCCGAGGCTCTTGACGAAATGACGCGCGGGGCAGGGGACGAGCGCTCTCCCGTTGCACCGGTGGACCTCTCCCAGGCCATTATCGGTCCGGGCATGGCGGTGTTCTCGAAGTATGCCGCCGTGCTCGAAGCCGACGGGACCCCGATGAGTGTTCGCACGGCTTTGCAACTCATCAACCGCTTTTTCGCCGAGGACGATTTTGATCACGACACCCAGTTTTGTTTGCACTGGTTCGGGCAATACGGCTGGAAAGAAGGCAAGTTCGGAGACGCCGATACTCTTTCTCGTTCCAAGGGAACAAGCGTGGACGGTGTCAGGCAATCGGGTGTGCTTTACGCCACAGGCGGCGTCGTGCGCCTCCTCAAATGGCCTGAGTATCCTGCCGACTGGGACCCCCAGAAGGATGATCGCTTGCCGGTCTGGGAGCTGTTGCATCAGCTTATCCGGGTCTTCAAAGCCGACGGCGAGCGCCCGGCGGGACTGATCGTCGCCGCCGTACCGAGCAAAGCCGAGGCGACCAGACAACTCGCCTATCGTCTTTATACGCTTTGCGAGCGGGCGGGATGGGCCGAAGACGCCCGCGCTTACAACGAGATCATCACGAGTTGGAGTGCCATCGAGACCGCGGCGGCAGCCGCGCCGACGCCTCGACAGGCGGTGCTGTTTGACTAACGGGAAGGACGACGCATGAAGCCCTGGAGAGAAATCGCGGTTCCCCATCAAGACGTTCTGGAAGGGTCGTTTCAGCAATCCGAGTTCGCCGCCGACATCACCGCCGTCCATACCGGACGCGCCCCGCGCGAGTATCAGGATGCGGTGGCCTTCTTCGAGCGCACCTTCATCACCGAAGGCATGGGCCTTCTGTTGACGCAGGTCGCGCAACGCCTGGCGGGTCGGGGAGGCGAACCCGTCATCCAGCTTCAAACGCCCTTCGGCGGCGGCAAGACCCACACCGAGCTTGCGGTCTATCACCTCGCCACGCGCGCCTGTCCCTTGTCGGACCTCGCCGGGATACCGAGCCTCGTCGAGCGGGCCGGTCTGATGGATGTCCCCAAGGCGCGCGTTGCCGTCCTGGACGGTACGGCCCATTCCCCCGGACAGCCCTGGAAGCGCGGCAAGCGGACGATCAACACCTTGTGGGGCGAGATGGCCTGGCAGCTTGGCGGCGAGGAAGCTTTCCGCCTTGTCAGCGAAGCCGACGCCCACGGCATCTCGCCGGGCAAGGACGCGCTGCGCGATCTGCTGGAGCTTCATGCCCCGTGTGTTGTCCTGATCGACGAGCTATTGGCATACATCCGGCAGTTCCCGGAAGGCAAAACGCTCAGCGGTGGCAGCTTCGACAGCAACCTCTCCTTCGTGCAGGCCCTCACCGAGGCGGCCAAACTAGTTCCGAACGCCATTCTGCTCGCGTCCCTGCCGGAGTCCGAGGTCGAGGCGGGCAGTCAGCGCGGAGTGGCCGCCCTGCGTGCCCTGGAGAAGACCTTCGGACGCGTGCAGGCCCTCTGGAAGCCGGTCGCCACCGAAGAAGCCTTCGAGATCGTGCGCCGCCGTCTCTTCGAGCCGGTGCGCGATCCCAAGGCCCGTGAGGCCGTTTGCCGCGCGTTCGCGGATGCCTATGTCGCCGAGGGTGCGAAGCTCCCCTCCGAGACACAGGAGCGCCACTATTACGATCGGCTCATGCAGGCGTACCCCATCCATCCCGAGGTTTTCGACCGGTTGTACGAGGACTGGACCACGATCGACGGCTTTCAGCGCACGCGTGGTGTGCTCAAGCTCATGGCCAAAGTCATCTATCGCCTCTGGAAGGACGACAACAAGGATTTGCTCATCCTGCCGGGCAGCCTGCCGCTGCACGACGGGAGCAGCCGCAACGAGCTGACCTACTACCTACCGGCGGGCTGGGATGCCGTGATCGAGAAGGACATCGACGGCGACCGTTCCGAAACCGTCGAGCTGGAGAACAAGGAGCCGCGCTTCGGCCAGGTCGGCGCGGCACGCCGCGTCGGGCGCACCATCTTTCTCGGCAGTGCCCCGTCCTCGGTCGCGACCAAGGCGACGACACGGGGGATCGATACCGCCCGCATCCTTCTGGGCTGTCTGCAACCCGGACAGGCATCGTCGATCTATACCGATGCGCTGAATCGCCTTGCGGATCGCCTGCACTATCTCAACAGCTCCGGCGACAAAGCCCAGGATACGACCCGCTTCTGGTTCGATACCCGTGCGAACCTGCGACGGGAGATGGAGGACCGCAAGCGCCGCTTCGACGACAAGACCGAAGTGCGCGGCAAGATCGCCGAGTCGCTCAAGAAAGTCGTCGGCCACGTCGGCTTTTTCGATGGGGTCCACATCTTCACGCCCCATGCCGACGTATCGGACGACACGGCGCTGCGTCTCGTCGTGCTTCCGCCTGAGTATTGGTATACGCGCGAAGAGTCCCGCCTTGCCGTCGAGGCCGTTCTCGATGCAGTCCAGAAGAACGGCGCAAAGCCACGCTATCGCGGCAACCGACTCCTGTTTCTCGCGCCGGAGCATGGGTCCTTGTCGCGGCTGAAAGACGCGGCGGCGGCCGCGCTTGCCTGGGGCTCCATCGTCGATGACGTGAAGGAGGGCCGCCTGACCATCGACAACTTGCAGCAGAAGCAGGCCGAGAAGGAATGCAAGAGTGCGGAGGAGGTGCTGCCGCGCGCGGCCCGCGAATGCTACAAGTGGTTGCTGTGCCCGGGCCAAGACGCCCCGACCGATCCCAAGCCCGCGGTGGAAGCATTCCCGCTCAACACGACCGGCGGATCTCTCGGGTCCGAGATCGAGCGGGTGTGCCGGGACAACGAGCTGGTCATTTCGACCTGGTCGCCTATCCATCTGCGGACCCTGCTCAAGGATCTGTACTGGAAGAACGACCAGATCGCGGCCAAGGCATCCGGCCTGTTCGAGGACACCCTACGCTATCTCTATCTGCCGCGATTCAAGAGCCGGGATGTCCTGCTCCAAGCGATCCGCAGCGGTACTGCGAGCCGCGATTTCTTCGGCACGGCCTATGGTCAGAACGGCGAGACGTTTGAAGGGTTTCAGTTCGGCGGCGGCGATGTGGTCTTCGACGACACACTGCTGCTGATCGAACCAGAAGCCGCGAGGGCCTATGAAGAGGCCCATCGTCCCGCTTCGCCGACACCCGGACCGGAGCCGGAGAAGCTGGGTGTGGCCGACACACCCGACGATACGGCCCCGCCGGTTCCGCCGGTCCCGCCGGGTCCAGGACCTGCGCCCCGTCCTGACCCCGTTACGGCCAAGCCGAAAACCTTTCACGCGAGCGCGGAGGTACCGACCGCAACGGCGAAGATGCGCCTCGTGCAGATCGCCGAAGAGATCGTCTCGGTGCTCTGCTCGGACCCGAACGCAACGGTTCGCCTGGTGGTGGAGATTTCGGCGGATTTTCCCGAGGGAGCATCCGATGCAGTGAAACGGGCGGTTTCCGAGAATGCCAACAGTCTCGGGCTTAAGAGTGCGGACTGGGAGTAGGCGATGCGTTCCGAGTGGGTAGGCTTCTTGGCCGAGTAGGCGATCTGTTCGTGTCTGTCCTTTCAGGAGGTTCGGATGGGCGGTAACCGATTGAACTGGGATATGGAGAATCGGCGCGCTCGGGCCAGACGTCATGGCTCCGAATCAGCCTTCGTGGATCTTCCTCCGACCGGATCGTTTGCCGACCGCGCCCGCTATTTCGACAAGAGCCAAGGGAAATCGCCTAAGCCGCGCGAACCTCTGAAACCCCTGGTCAAACCCGCACCGCTGCGCCCCCAGCCACACAAGGGGGGAAAACAGAGCCAAGGGATGCCACGGCAGACCACACCGACCACGCCGTTGGCGAAATGCCCCGAGTGCGGAGCGCTCGTCATAAAACTGCGCGCGCACATCACGAAGGCACACCCGGCGTTGGCGGCCACCAATGGCAGCGAGAAAAGGCCCAAGGCGGCTGCCAAGAAGCCGAGCCCAAAGGAGCAACCTAAGCGGAGCAAGGCCGCACAGCAGGTGCAGACGGCCAAGCAACCCATGCCTGCCCTTGGTCCAGAGCAGTGCCCGTTCTGCGTTGCGCAAGCATCCGATCTGCATGATCACATCCTGGACGAGCATGGATCGGAAAAGCTCGTGCAGTGGATTCTTTCTCGCTGATGAGCAGACAGTCCAGGAGTTGGGCATGGCAAAAGACCAGCAGATCCCGCAGTTTCACGAGCTGATGAACCCTCTCCTAAAGGCGCTCCGCGACCTTGGAGGATCCGGCTCGATCGCCGAAATCGGAACCAAGGTCATCGAATCGCTGGAGCTTCCGGAGAGCGTTTTGAACACCCTCCACAACCCCGAGAAGAGTAGCCAGACCGAGTTGGAGTACCGATTGGCATGGGCGCGAACATACCTGAAAAAGTTCGGGGTGCTGAACAACTCGAACCGCGGGGTTTGGGTCATTGTCCCGGAACAACAGCATGTCGAAACCATTGATCCTCAAGACGTCGTCAAGACGGTCCAGGAGTTCCACCGCCACGAGCGCTCGACAAAACTCTCCGTTGGAGAAGCCGAAGAGGATCTGCCCGAGGCAGCGGAAAACTGGCGGGCGGCGCTCCATCAAGTCTTGACGAAGGGAATGACTCCGGATGCCTTTGAACGGCTCGTCAAGAGGATGCTGCGGGAGTCCGGTTTCGTGAAGGTCGAGGTCACAGGCCGCAGCGGCGATTGCGGCATCGACGGTAAAGGGATCATGCAGATCGGTGGACTGCTCAACTTTCACGTGCTGTTTCAGTGCAAGCGATACCAGGGATCGGTATCGCCGAGTGCGATTCGAGACTTCCGCGGGGCACTCGTCGGCAGAGCGGACCGGGGTCTGTTCGTCACGACCGGCACCTTCACGAGTGAAGCAACCAAAGAGGCCACCCGAGACGGCGCCCCGCCGATCGATCTGATGGACGGCGAGCAGCTCATCGACAAGCTGAAAGAGCTTGGACTCGGCATCAAGACGGAGATGGTCGAGCGCGTCGACATCGATGAAGACTGGTTCAAGAACATCTGATGCTCCCCGTTGATCGACGATCGCCCGCGACCGAAGCAGATACGCTCGGCCTCGCCCGAAATACACCTCTGCGCACCCTGCGCACAGCCTCCGTTGCAGCCCTCGCTGCTCCGCCGTGGATAAACAGTGCGTTTCGCTCCCGATCCGCACGACCCTCGTCGATCGACACCTGATCCCCGCCCCCGACGGTAGGACATGACGAAAAAGGTTAGATCGTCCGAGCGCAGCGAGCGACGACCTTATTCGTTGGGCTATGTAATTGCTTCAGAAAGAGCATCGGCCATACGAAACCCATCGTGCGTGACAAAGTACATTTCATTCTTACCTGCCTTGTCTTCGGTGAGCCCTTCGCGTTCGAGTTCCTCTACCGCTGCCTCCCATTTGGCTAAGTTGCGCCGATCGTTGCTCTCGATAAAATTGCGTCCTCCCGCTTGGACGTCGGTCCCGCCCAGATATGCGAGCCTTATGATGATCCCATCTCCCTTTCCAGCAGCTGCAAGCAGGACCTTTGCATCTTGTTAGCTCAGACCAAAAATACCTCCGTGGACAGTGCACCAAGTGCACGACGTGCACACCATATCGAGAAGGTCGGGGGTAAGCATCAGCAGCAGGTTGAACTCGATCGACCGGTCGGCTACGTCTGAAACGGCCGATGACAGGTAGCGGCTGGCACGAAAACGAGCTGCACCAGTTTCGCCCGAAGCGTCCGCAGTTGATTTTTACACCATTTCAGGAAGTCGATAACTGATGTCTGCTCGTTGCCCATTGGGCGCGCCGGTCCAAATTCGCTTAGCCTGAACTCAGGCTCTTGCCGAGTTCGATGATACTATGCCATTTATGTAACGGCATTCCTTCGACATACTCCCGATATAAAACGCTGTCTGTCGGGCTGGGTATGAAGGCTGGGCGATCTTTTAGTAGCCCGAAATGAATCTCTAGTGGCTGTTCGATGTCATCATAGTCGGGCAAGACATTTGCCAAGATGCCGGCTGCTGGAGGCTCGGCCGATCCGTCTTGGTCGAAGAGTTTGCGATACCGGACAAAGACTTTCTTGGAAACTTCGGCCCACACGCCCCACCCATAAAGGGTCTCCAATTCCGGCACGGGCACGTCAACGGTACCGCGAATGAAATAGCGCCAATTATCCAGAGAGCAGAGATCGGAGGATGTTATGGCTCGGGCCGCGCGTTGATCCTCCGGCAGATTGAAGATGATGTCAGGAAGGGTGAAAGCCATTTCCATTTGGGATGGGTTGACTTCTTTTCCACAGCAAGGGCATTTCAATGGTTAGACTCCTTAAAAAAGTTCCGTCTCTTGATCTTGGATCATTTTGAGGTGTTTGCCGAAAGTCGCACAAAATGCTCTCGGAATCCCGGTACCCCAAAGCCACTAATAACGCCTCAGTCTACGAGAAACCAGAACTTATCAGTATCAAAGGCAAGCCGCGATAACAGATCTATTTGCAGAACAACTTGATCGCGTTCTCGATCACGCTCGGCGGTACAATCTCGTCCGCTTGCTGCCTACTGGTTAAAAATTGGGAACCACTACCAGCGCTTTCCCAAAAATGCTTGCCGTTCTCGCAGTTGATGCTGAGGTTGCCAATGAAAGTAGCGGTCTTCCTGGAAGCGCCCTTCATCGACCAGCACCAGCCGAACACTTCGACGACGCTGGACTGATGAACTGTTAAGGATACAATAAAGCCGGACCGCGCCGCAGTGGTCTTAATGTTAGGTACTATCTGGAGATTAGATATGCGCTACTCGATTCTTGTTCTTAGCTCTATTTTATTAGCGCAAATGGCTTGTGCTGATGAGGCGTATCATACATACCACAATTATAGATTTAGCTACTCAATAGCCTACCCAAAAGACATTATGTATCCGCAGGGCGAGTCAGATAATGGAGATGGACAGAAATTCCTCTCAAAAGACGCCGATGCAAGTCTTATAGTGTATGGGTCAAATAATGCGCTGGATCAATCTCTGGAAGATCGATACCTTGAAGAATCAAGAGGAGGGACTAATCAAGATCCTACAAAGGTTGTAACATATAAAGTCCTAAGAAACGAGTGGTTCGTCGTTTCCGGATATAATTCCGGAAATGTTTTTTACCAGAAGACCATCTTGAACAATGACCAATTTAAGACTTTTTACTTTGCGTATCCAGAAGGGAAGAAGCAATTTTTCGATCCGATAACTAAGTATATCGCAAGCTCATTTAAAGGGTAGCTTTTCGCACCATGGCATCGACGGCCGCTACGCTGAACGCCGCGGCGGCTCTTGATAGATTCCAGATTGTTGGACCTTCTGCCGGCCCAAGGGTTAGCCGGAAGTGTCCGCGTTCAATTCTTAAATCTGTTCTACAGACCGATAATGACGGTGCTGGGAGACACTGATCGACGAACTCTGGCGACACGTCTGTAGCGCATGAAGAGCCCTTTGGGTTGAACGGCATAACTGAGCATAGGCAATGTTGGCAACCCATGTTCACTGGAAGCGCTTCTGCGCCACGGTCTCTGCTCCTTCGATGAGCGGAATCTGCACCCAAGCCCAATCGCCGATATGTCGGATCAGAATCGCGCCTGAGCGAACCCGTATAACTCCACCGCACGAATGTCCAACAGAATCTTGAAGGCAGACAGCGAGGTATCAAACGGCTGTTGCGTCTCAAGGTCCTGCTCGAAGACTGACCGGAGTTCGGTTAAGTCCACGCCCAATTCTCGTGTGTGCGCAAAGCGGCTCTCCAGATACACCTTGGCCTTGTCCCAGACCGCGAGGTTCGATGCTTCGCCGATATTCTTGTTGTGCTCCAGCAAGACGATATTGCCAACATTCCAGATCCAATCTTCGTACAGAGGACCCGACTTCGACCAAAGGTGCTTAATGTGTTGCGCCACATCGTCGCGCGGCGAACGTGGAAAAACATGCTCGCGATGCACGGCAATTCCATCGTCTTCGTTGATGTCCAGATCCAATAATATGCCAAAATCCTCGGCATCGCCGCCTAGAAACGCACGTTCGTAACAGAGTAATAGATACTTGAACTTCTGATAGTTCAGATCGCGCAACAGAAAACCCGACTTATAGGTCGCCGCCCAATGCAGGCTATGGCGCATCAGACCCTCGATGTCTTCGGGATAGCCAAAGAAACTCACCGGACGTTTCCCAATACCCCATATGGAGAGTTCCAATGTTTCGGCAAGATTGAAGATGGAGATCGACTCGCTTCGTGCCAGTCCCGCGAATCCATCAAGCCGGCGCAGTGTTCGCCGCAATTGTCCGGCCAGAAAAGCCGTGGCGGCAGGATGGTTCAGTACCTGTCGAAGATCTTCCCGCTGACCACCTGATTCAATGTTTCGGTCAAGAAGCACCATCAACGGGGCCAGACGTTCCTGAATGCCGCCCGCATCGCGAATCGCGGAATCCGGTTCGACGTCACGGACCACCAAGCTCTCGAATCGACGACCTGTCTGTTGGTGATCCAGCACCATGAAGAGGCTGGGATCGTCCCGACGTCTCTGATAGAGATCCACCAACCAGGCTTTCGTGAAGCGCGACAAGCCAAGGATCCCGAAGGTCTGAATGATCGGATGCCAACTCCCACCGTCGAAATGGCTAACGAATCCTCCGGTAACCTCCAACTCGACGGCGGTTCCAAGCCAGTCGTAAAAATCGGCAATGGCTTCGATATGCTGACGGACCTCCCGAATCGCGACCTCCAGTTGTCCCGTCCGCTGCGCCGCACGCAGAACCGTTCGCAGCAGATCGTAGATCGACTCCTCCCCGGCCTCCCAGCCGATATCCGGGTGCTCCGGATCGCGCCACTCCGCACGATAGAAGCCACGGCGCTTGAGCAAGATATGCAGAATCCTCGCAACATCGGCTTCGGCCTCGTCGCCACGGCGGAAGATGCGTCTCTCGACCAGGTGTTCGATCCGTTCGTAGAGTCGCCCGAACAGATCATCAATCGGCTGGCTGTGATCCTGCGCCGATGTGCGCTGACCATAGAACACCAACGTCCCCTTCAGCCGCTCCAGCACGGTCAGACGCTTACCGCGATCCGTTTGCGACACGAACAGGGTAGTCGCCAGTTCCAGATCGCCCTTCAGTTCGATAAAAACCGCTTGCAGACGTTGCCGCAGAAAGCGGACAAAGGCGTCGGTTTCACCTCGTCGCTCGACGTCGGCGAGCCGCTCCTGGAAGAAGCGCTGGGTCTCGATCAGACGGCGATGACTTCTCGTCTCGGAGACCGGCACCTCACCGTGCGCGATGGACTGAAAACACGGCAGGTCCAGCCACCCAAGAGCCAGACGCGGCCACCCTTCGCGGAACAGAGCCGAGCGCAACGCCGGAACTTCCAAACAACAAAGGAAGAAGGTGGTGATCCGCTGCTGCCCGTCTACGACCAGAAAAGCCTCTGGCGCCGGATTCAACGTCCGATCGAGCAGAAGGTCGCGGTAGACCGCACGCACCTCCGAATGGACCTCGCTGACCAGTTGCGCCTCGCTCAGACGCGCAAGGTAGAGCGTACCCAGTAGATAGGGTCTCGTCCGTTCGCCGATCCTATCCGTGTCCTGGCGGAAGGCGTCCTGAAGATCGTTCCAAAAGTCCTCCCGCTGGCGCCGCTCCCAGGCAAACGAGCGCTGGTAAGTCGGTAGAAAGAAGACCGCACTACCAGTATCGGAAAGGCCCCCCGGCTCGAAAAGTGCCTGATAGAACGGGTAGATGGCCGCGTCGAGGAAATCCGTTCTCCGGCCGTCGCTCATGGCTGCTTGATCGCCGCGGACAGGTCATCCAATTCAGGCAGAATGTCCTTGAAGCGTGCGAAGCGCTCGACGATCTGCGCTAGAATATGGTCTTCTTCCGCGGGATTTTCCCAATTGCAGCACCAATCCGCATTCGGAAACCAACCTTTACTAAGGTGCCTAATCCCAGCAGGCAATACATGCCAATATGCCCAAGCCTCATTATCTTTGGCTTCTTCCGTGGGAAAGATCCTTAAGGAGGCATGAAAAGCAGCTTCCCGAACACCGGCAGTTTGAACAAGATCATTGCTGCCTATAATCACTCCTAATACCAAATTCGTTCCAAAAGGTTCTTCCGCTTCCAAGCACAAGGACATTTCCTCGCTCCAGTCCCGTCGGCGCACAGAAATACTTCCCCACTTCCGAAGATCACGTAGTTGATTCTCCACCCTCCAGTCCTCTTCAGGAGGAAATGCCATCGCTAATCGATCACATAATTTGTCCGTAAATTCCGCAAAGCGCGTCACATGTGGAGCCTTTAGTTGATGAAATTCGAGAAGTAGGGGCACGACGGAGTCAAGTGTCCGCTGTGCAAGGGCGAAATAGTCATTCAGGCGTTGCTGTTCCGAATCGGGATGACCACTATCTTCGAAAGTCAGGGTCTCCAGAAATGCATATCTAGAATTTCTGAGGTGTCGAAATTCCATATTCGGAAAGGCCGTGCAGGCATTTGAACGGAACCAATGTCGCACTATATTTTTATCCGCGCCGACAACCTCCCAAAGATAGGACGACATGGTGTTCTCGGAATCATTCAAAGCCATCCAAAGACCGAAGGCGAAGGTGCCAATGCGAAACTCGAATCCTATTTCTCCATTATGCTCACCGAAGTCAGATTGGAGGCATGTATTCATACTCGCGAGCGTGGCCTGATACTTGGGTTTGAGTGTTCTCTCCAAATATTCCAGCATCGCAGCCTTGTGGCGAAAGGCTCCCGGAAGCGTTTTCCCGCCGCCGCCCGTAGAATTGGTAAGCGCCGATAATGATAAGAATCCGCGCAACAGGTCGAGTTCCCAATCGCTCAACGCCTCATCGTGATTCTCGGCAAGATCCGATGCCAATTGGGCAGCATCAGTCAGGTAACGCATGAAGTCAGTAAAACGCTGCAGAGCTTCGTCGCTTTCCCCTTGGCCAGCTATCGCCTTCCTGACTGTTTCTAACCGAACCGGGCTGTTTCGCAACCGCTGAAGATCGGTAAACTCTGCAAAATAGGCGTCACTGAACTGTCCTTGCTCCTTGAGCAGCAATTGATAAACCGGCTCATAGGCCAGTTGTAAACAAAGCGCGGCAAACAGTAATCTTTGGCGTTCCTCGGCAGTCGCGATACCATCTGTATCGAGCATCCTTTTCTTCTTTGCGACAATATTCAATAGTTGCAGAGTGTTGAAAAGTCGTTTCAAACTCCGGGGGTTGGCACCGATTGAATGCTCGGCCAACGCCACCAGCAGGACCGTATCTTCTTTGTTGAAGACAAATGGACCACGAAGCAGCGTTTCCATGTAGCGCTGAATGTCGTACTGTGCAACCGGTAAATTGAATGGAAGCTGTATAATCTTATCAAAAAAGCTCTTTCCCTTCATGTCTCCGAGAGTGACGCCGAATTTCTGCTCTAAACCCTTGGAGACAACTTGATAATCTACGGCCAAAACGAAAACGCATTTGGGAACATCGAGGAACAGTTTGATGATCTCCAGGATTTCAACCGCCCGCATCGGAACCAGTCTGTCGAGATCGTCGATAAAAATGACCAGGCGATCGGCATTTTTCCGTGCAAGTAGCTTTTCAACGGACTTTTGGATATTTCCGCGCAACTGGCGAACTGCGGTGACGCCATCTATCGATACCGCTTTATCAAGGAAGTCCTTTACTAAATCCCCAGCACCACCCGTGGTCATATCGACTGCAGCCTTGACAGCATTGCCGGCCGTGCTTCCAACAAACTTGCCGAGTCGCCCGAATAACTTAGCTGTTTCGCTATCGCCCAATTCTTCCAGAAAACTCGTCAGCAATGCGAGTGCGATCTCGTCCTGCATCTGGAACTGCGCAAATTGCCAGGTATTGAACCAGCGTGTTTCGATGCGTTTGCCATTCTGTGGAACCTCCATTCTTTTTCGAACCAAATTCATCATGCTCGTTTTACCCGTTCCCCAATTGCCTTGAATGGCGATTGTAATGGGTGTTTGGCAACAGACGATGAATTCGCTCAACGCTTCGACGTGATCCAATAGACCAAGGCTTTCCTGATCAATGGTATCGATGGGGGCATCGGTCAAACCAAAGTTATCCATGCTTTATCTCCTGGAAAGGACGTGGGGTGATTACTCGCTGCGAAGAACGCTGATCGATGTGATCGGAAAGCATCTAGTCGGCGACGACTCTAGGCTGGCCCTCTTCCGCCTCCCGATAGGTGGCTCTTGCTCGCCTTACTGAATACGAAGCCGCAGTCTTTACAAAGATAGGACGTCTGATCGATCCGCGTAGCCTTGTACGATCCAGGTCCATGGCCATTCGGTGAGGGTGTCCATTGCACATCGTTGTGCTGCCGATCTCTGCCGATGACCTTAGCCTTCTTCGACTTACACGCCGGGCACTTTGGTCGAAAGAACCGTGAAATAAGAAAGATAATGATGACAAAGAGTATTATTCCGGCGTAGCCAGTGTCCCCAGCGGATTCTGTCGCCGCATGCGAGGCCGAAGAAAACAATGTTAAGGCCGTTAGGGAGGAAACTCGGAGATTAAAGGTAATCATTTGCACTCACCTCTTATTGGTTAGAATTGTATCCCTTGTACTTGGATCGTCTACCGATCCGCTTTCGTCAATCATCAAATACGCTCGAATCCTCGCATGTTACAAAGAAAGGTAGAGAGCAAAGCGCAATATGCATTCTGGTCTAACGGCGGGTCGTTTGGAATCAATTGATCGGCATCGTAACCAGCATAGACGGAAATGGAAACCTGGCATGTTTGATTGGCTATGTTGTACCGTCACTTCAGTAACCGCCGCCGTTTTGTCGTGATAACCGGGCCTGTTCTGGATGGCAAATCCTGAGATGGAGTATCACTGACGACAGTAACGACATGCATAGTCCGGGTAATCTCCTCGACGGAACCGTTTAATCGGTGGGTATATCCGCATTTCGGGCAAGCATAAAGAGGATGCTTCGGTGAACCGCATCTGGGGCAAGGCGCATAAGGCATCAAAACTCTCCATGTCGATATCCGAAATGAACCGGGCGATGGGCTACGCGAAATTAACGACGACCGTACGAAAACCGTTCTGCTTTGCCAAGAATTATAGAACGGCGGATGTGAATCTTCAGGTCAATCTTCTAGGGCCAAAAACCGGGCTACAAACCACTTGTGTAGGACACGCCGTTAGTAACGTTGGGCAGTCAAAGCGTCGTTTCCGAATCAGATATTCGGTGTATCCATGGACAACAGATAGCCGGGATGGTCGCCGTCGAATCAACGATTCGACAGGTCTTCCAATTCCTTCGCCCGTTTCGCCGTCTCTACAAGCACACACTCGTTTGCTGCAACGGTTGCATAGGTTCCACCTTGCGGATCAGCGTAAAAGCTGCAATTGGCATCTCTGTATTGAATCCAGAGTCGTTGAGCAGCGAGTAGTTCTTGCTTACGCGTGGGGACCAACTGCGAACGCAACGCCTTGAAGGCCCCGTTGAGCCTGGCATCTTGCGTGGTCAGTTCTTCGCCAATGCAGACCAGCATCTCGACCGTGACTCCTCCGGATTGGTCCATGCAAGCTCCAAAGCGGCCGGTAAAGAGGTCTTCGTCTGCGGCGTGAACCGAGGTGATTCCGAGCATGATGGGCAGAAGCGACACGGAAACAGAAAACCGCCTGAACATAATCTTCTCCCTGGATATCCCTGTTCTACGAGCACATGTTCCATAAAAATGCGACAACAACTGTCGCATGCGGAGCGTTCTGCACCATAGAGTAACCGGTTGGTCGAGAGCCGGAGTTGCGACGATCAATGTAGGCACGAAACCGATACGGTTTGTTGACGTAGCGCAAACTGCTGATGGGAGTGTGTGCGGTGGTGGCGTGAAATGTGACGTACTTCACAGTTTACAGGCCGTTTCCGACGATTCTATCCAACAGGAATGCTGAGATTGCGACCGTGACAATGGCAAGCGAGCCCCAGAATGCCGTGTGGTTACGAAAACGGAACTGTACGCCTGGATTTCAAGAACGGCGGAAGTGCCGGGCTCTACTTGTTGTTCGGATGATACAAGAACGGCGACTTCTCAATTCCGCTTCTTATTTAAGTAACGATACACCATCGTTGCCGATCCGCATTGTGTTCCGCAGTGTTGCACCGACCGCCTGGGATCGAATGACTTCGGTAACCGAACGGTTCGATGACACGATGCAGGGTCGTTCACAATAGGCGACATAGTGGCGGCATGCCCGAGAAACGGAGATGACGCATCACCTCACCACATACGCCTTCGTCTTTACCGACGCGGAACCCGCACCGGTCAACTCCGACGCATTCACCAACACCGGCTGAATCCAACCCAGCCGACTCTCCGCCAACCCCTCGCCGTAGCGAATCCGCCTAAAGTGGCCCCGTCTCCAGTGTGGCTTTACATGCCGATCATCTCCGCGCGTCAGTCCGGCCGGCTCGCGGAACGGTGCCGCATGGAAATCCAGGGCACCGAAGCGGTGGAGTAGCGTCAAAACAACAAATGTCGGCTTGACAACGACAGACGACGGACTAAACTGATGGTTGTGATTCTCTAATCACACTATCCCATCTGGCTCGGCCAAGCCGAGCATTATATGAGCGGTGACATCCCTTCTCGGGAACTAAGTTACCCAATTAACGAATCCAATTAAAAAATAAGCCTTATATCGTCAGTGACCGTGATGCGGTGGCTGGATTATCAAAGGTTTGCCCTCCTTTCTGTAGTTTATCTCATTGTTTTTTTTGGCCGATGGGCATCAACGGCCAGTGAGATATTTTCCATGCTTATCAACGAGTCTACTCCCCACTTTGGTGAGAAATCTGTCCTGGCCGAAGCGATGTCCTCCGCATTGCCGGAGAACACCAGCTCTTGCTTCGGTTCTGTCCCCTCTCTGATCGCACCAGAGGAGACGACGGCTGCGCAAGCGTCAGTGTCTCCGACCGAGACGATCGAAGAACCCGAGGCGAAGATCGAAATGTGGGCCGCTAAGATCAACAGGGCTCACGCGAAGGGTGTCAGCGCCATCATCGAGATCGGAACGCAACTTTCCCAAGCCAAGAAAGCCTTGGGTCATGGCAATTTTACAAAGATGATCAAGACCAAGATCCACTTCGGTGCACGCCAAGCCGAGAAGTATAAACGGATTGCCGAACACCCGACGCTGGCAAATCCGAACTACAGTTCGTTTTTGCCGGGCAGTGTCGCGCTGCTGAATGCCCTGGCGAGTGTCAAGGATAAGGACCTCGTTCTAAACGCCGTCCAGCAGGTGCAAGCTCGGATCAATGCAGGGGATAAAGTCGATCTGCACGACAGGGCGTTTTGGATCGGGCTGATTCCAGCGTTGGATCAGCCGGCCAAACAGGAGCAGCCGACTGCGACGACGAGCACCGAAACCACAAGTGATTCAGTGCCACCGACGGCACCGGATGACGGTGGTTCATCCACTCAGGTGACCAATGAACCAGAAGCGGATGCGACAACAGCAACTTCCACTGGATCGGCCCAGGCTTCGGCCAGTGCTGTAACAGGGACGGAGCACACGACCGTGATGCATCGGCCAGACACGGATCAGACCGTACCAACAGCGCTTGGGACCGAGGAACGTCAAGATCAACCAGCAGCGGAGGACCCGGAGGCGATCGCTCCAACGACCGAGGACGCAAACACGCCAACTGACCAGGCGGATCTGGCCAAGCACGGAACTGTCCGCCTTCCGAGCCCAACACAGGTGCTTGAAGAGCTGGCGGATCTGCCCTCGAGTGGTCCTGATTCGAAGAACCTTTCAGAGAAGGAAAGACAGCAGGCGGTTGCCTTGTACGACCTCTGGGAGGAGACGATGAAGCCGAAATGGCATGAGTATCCGAAAGCTGTTCGCATCATCCTGTTGGAAACACTTCTTAAGGAAGAACTGAGGGACGTGAACCGGAAGGAAGCCGCGTAAGCGATCCTCGAATCTGACCCAACCAGCCGCCCTCACAAAGGGCGGCTTTTTTGTGCCCGTTCTAACGTGACAAGTCGAACACCAACGGTCGATCCGTCAGACGAAAGGTCCACGTCGCTCAGTCCGGCAGACATGACCCAGTCAACCGACGAGACGAACGGATGCATCGTCGATGTCAGATCAACGTGCAGAAGACACGAGCACGTTGCCGCATCCATCCACCTGACAAAGACCGCAGATGGCTGAAGCCTTATACAACGGCGATAACAGAACGGTCCCTGTTTCGACTTTTCTGAAACGGCGACTCCTTAGTTCCGCACCTTACAAGGATGCGACGAACCATCGTTCCTGATCCGCAATTTCTCCCGCGACCGATTCAAACATCGGCTATCGTAGTATTCCCGCTCTCGATTCATCAGACAATCATCAAAGCCGCATTTTTGCGTAGAACCCGCGTTACAAATCTCCGGAATCGGCCTAGCTATATGGAAATATACTATTGGGCGGAGTTTTAATCGTCTAAACCCAATCCCTTCTGCTATTCAAGAAAGCCGCATTGACGCCGTTTCGGTGTCGTGCGGCTTTTTTCGTTGGAGTCCGAAATATGTCACGAATTAAACGCTGGCTTGATCTGCATGACCGACTACCGGAACTATCTGATGCTGTTCTGGACGATCCTGAAGTAGACAAAGATAACCGGACCGCAACCGAGAAAACGTCAAAGTGTGATGAGTCGATCTGGAAGACCTTCGAGTCTATCAATTCAACTTCGGAGAAGGAGCCCTTCTGATGATGACTCTCAATATTCACCATGTTCAAACAATCGATCTGGGCTGCGTTCGAAGTTACTTCTGTCGCGACAGCAATCGACTGTTCTACGCCCGTGAGATTGAGATAACAAACTCTTCGGGATGTTTCCGCATGTCGCTGTTTTCCGATCAAGCGACCGAGCTGAACCTACAACAGGCGAACGAAAGTACCATTCCTACGATGAGTGAAGCTGCCTAGAAACTCTCGCAACGAGATTCTCTACGTTGGCTGAATACTCCTCGAATTCTCATCTTACTTGACTTGGTCGTTAGGTCAACGGAGTACAACCATGTCGCAAGAGCTGAATGTCTTACCTCAAGTGTCCGATAACGACGGAATGTTATCGGTGGATCTCGCGTCGCCTTTGGATCTGCCTATCGCGCAGTTCAAGGAAGGTCTCGAACGGCGGTCCAACAATCGAGCCATGCTCTTGAGCTGGATACGCTCCGCGCTTCAAGAGAATGTGGATTTCGGGGTAATTCCGAACAAACAGGGCAATGCCAAAAAGTCGCTCTGGAAACCGGGCGCTGAAAAGATCGCCGGTATGCTCGGTGTTGTTGCCCGATTCACATTTCAGGATCTCGATACGCTGTTGGCACAGGGCGTAATCCCTGAATTTGTGATCGTGCATTGCCAACTTCTCGACTCCAATTCAAGGGTTCTTGCTCAAGGAGTCGGTGCGCGTGGTCTCAAGAAAGACTATGGCGACCTGAATAAGGCGCTCAAAATGGCGGAGAAGTCCGCGCATATCGATGCCGTTCTGCGACTGGGCGGCTTATCTGAAGTCTTCACTCAAGACATCGAGGACATGCCGACTGAACTGTCCACCGTACGACCCATTAAACCCGCCGTTTCGACCATATCGGTCGAGCAAGTAAAACGCCTGCAAAATCGCATTCGAGAGCTGAATCTGCAAGAAACGCGCGTCCTGAACTGGATCTCGCGTAAATGGGGAATCAATCGACTCTCGAATCTGAATTCCCAGCAAGCCTCCGAAGTTTGGAAGAATCTGAGTATCTGGGCATCTGAACAACAACGTCCTTCAGAAGGGCAGGTCGGATAATAATTTTGGATGAGCAAAGTTAAACACTTCGGAGTAAATCCCATGATCCTCACGAATAAGCACAACTTACCAGAAACGTTTCGCAATGCGGTGCGTTTTCTGGAGAAGGTCCGTAAACCGATCGACGAAAAACGAAACTCGATCAGCGTAACCCGGCTAATCGATTCTCCCCGTATTCTGCAACTTCAGAAGCGGAATGGTCATTCCCTGACAACCGATGTAACCGATCAACTCTGGGCATTACTCGGATCGGCACTGCATCAGGTACTGGCTTGGAGCACCGACAATGATGACGTTTTAACCGAGCAGCGTATGTCTGTCGAGATAAACGGCTGGGAAGTCTCTGGCCAATTCGATCGATTCGATACCGCTATCGGTTTGCTCTCCGATTACAAGGTCACGTCTGTTTATGGCGTTACGTACGGGATAAAACCCGAGTGGGAGAAACAACTCAACGTGCTGCGTTATCTTCTGGCGCTGAATCAGTACCGCGTCGATCGCCTGGAAATTATCGCGGTGTTGCGTGACTGGCAATCTGCTCAGGCGCTTCGCGATCCGAACTACCCAAAGATACCGGTTGTCCGTTTGGAAGTACCGGTCTGGGATCTGATCGAGGCCGAAGACTATATCGTCTCTCGTGTGCAACTGCATCAACAAGCTGCATCGGATGACAATCTGCCGGAATGCAGCGCTGCCGAACGGTGGGCGAAAACCCCAACCTATGCTGTCGTGAAACCGGGACGCTCAAGAGCTTTTCGTGTCTTCGATAATCGGCAAGAGGCTGAATCATTGATCGACAATACGCCGGGTACGTCGCTGCAAGTTCGACCTGGTACCTCTGTCCGATGTGAACGGTTCTGTCCGTGCAACGCGGTATGTGACCAATATCAGTCATCGCTCCAAAATCTGCATCCGCCAATCGCCGCTTAGAAAGACCGCTTAACCCCCCTTACTACTCTGTATGACAGGGTAGTTTTTTTGTCAGGAATTCGCGTTCTTATATGTAGATGTCTAGGCAGTTTCGCTTTTAGCGGAATCAAACGGCGCAGTCGCTTTAGAACTGTGCATTTTCGTTTGTAAACGGCCGACTTATTTGGACATCTATCATGAATCAAACACAGCGCTTCGACGTAGCGACTACTTTTGGTGTCAAAGCCCGCCCCGGACTGGAGGTCCAGGGGCTTGCCGACGACAACCATCCGCAAATTCCGCTTCGCAAGAACTATGTCTTTCGCCCCGAGCTGCTGCGTGACGTTCTGGCTTTCCTGCATGACGCAGGTGGCGACGGGATGTTTCTGACCGGACCAACCGGTGCCGGTAAGACATCCCTGATCAACCAAGTAGCCAGCCGCCTCAATTGGCCGGTGCAGTCGGTGACGTGTCACGGACGCATGGAAATTAGCGCGTTGATTGGACAGTTTGTCCTCATCAACGGTAGCACGAAGTTTGTGCATGGTCCGTTGTCCGTCGCTGCACGCGACGGGCATCTACTCATCCTCAACGAGAGTGATTTGATGGACCCGTCCGAGTTGGCCGGCCTGAACGACATTCTGGAAGGTCAACCTCTTGTGATTGGAGAGAACGGTGGCGAAGTGATTCGGCCGCATCCGCGTTTCCGTATCTTTGCGACCGGTAACTCTGTTGGTGCCGGAGATGGGACCGGTCTTTACCAGGGTGTACTGCGTCAAAATCTCGCCTTTATGGATCGATTTCGGGTTATCCATGTCGGCTACCCGGATTCCGAGATCGAAAAACAGGTCATTCTGACTGCCGTGCCGGCTATGCCTGAAACGATCGTGGAGAAGATGTTGCGTGTCGCCGAGGAGGTTCGACGGCTCTTTCTGGGTTCCGACCGGGAGGCCGGGGAGCTGACCGTCACCATGAGCACTCGGACCCTTGTTCGCTGGGCATCGCTGAGCTTGACGTTCAAGGGTGCCCCTAACGTTTTTCACTACGCCCTGGAGCAATCTTTTACCGCAAGAGCAGAACCGGAACAACGGGAAGCGATTCACAGAATCGCCGCCGACGTGTTCGGTGACTACTGGGAGGCGACAAAATGATCACCTTCAATCTGTATCGCTTTGGACATGATGATGGCTTCGCCAAAGAGTGGGCTTATGCCGATCTGGGTAACGGAATGGCGATGATTCGATGGGGACCGGCTAATCAACTTCGCAGCAAGCAAGAAAAACCCCTTGCTCTGGCTCAACAACGTGCTCGACAGAAAATGCGAATGGGGTATCAACATCTTGGCCGAGTGACGCTGAACGCGGATGGCATCCGTGTATCACCTGCTGCAATGCCGGTACCCTCGGTAAAAACGGCGCAACCTCGTTGTGATACCAAACCAGCCGTTGACCTCTCGACCCTGCTCGGTTCCGAGAACGACGGATTCTACTTCTAACTTACCACATCAAAACCCGAGCGGCGCAATGGTCGCCGCAAGGTGATCGTGTGCGTCGTCAGGGTCGGAGAACTGATATGAGCAACTCGATCACCACGATTACCGATCAGATCACGCTTGTCGTCCTGGATGTGCGCATTTGGTCGGGACGCAAAAAACTGAGTCCGGAAGACCTGAATTTATCGTCGGGAGAAACGCCACCGGAAGAGCTGGTCACGCTTGGGTCCAAACGGATATTCGACCCTGAACATCTGAAGCCATTTTTCCGGATCAAACAGAATGCTGAGCGGATCTGTCTGGGTGTCGGAACCCGTTTTCTGAGTGGATTTGCCGTTCCCAACAACGAAGCTGATACGGTCGCGTCAGAACTGTATCGTTTAAAAGCCGAGTACGACTCAGCATCAGCAGAGTTTATCGCAAACTACGATCGGGCGCTGTCGCAGTGGATCGAAAACCTGCCCGCTTGGGAGGCTCCGATTCGTCGCGCTATCGAGCCGGCTGAAGCTGTTGCCAACCGTCTGAAGTTCGGATTCCAGTTGATTCGAATAAGCCCTTCCGAAAGTGCAGGTACGCTTCACGAAGAGGTCGCCGGTCTCGGGGATTCCCTCTTTGGCGAAATCGAAATGATGGCACGGGACTTGGAAAGTAGCTTTGCCGGAAAACAGAAGCTGCACCGCAAATCCCTTGCAACATTCTCACGCATTCGCGAGAAATTAGCGTGTCTGTCATTTATGGATGCGCGAATCGCTCCGATCATTCAAACCCTTGACGACTGGACTCGACGTTTGCCTGAAACGGGAGCCATTGAAGGTCCGATCTTTAATGAAGGAATGGGTCTCGCGCTGTTGCTGTCCGATTCCAAACGCTTGGCGCGACATGGAGCCGGGCAACTGAGCCTGATTGATGCGACTACGGAGGCGCTTGCAACGGCGAATGTTACACCATCGGTCGACAATTTCGGCAAGGATGCCGATGTCGATTTGGAGCCAATAATTCCGTCTAAACGGCCGTTTGTGAAACCCGAAAGTTCCAGCTTCTACTTTTAGCTGATCTGCTCTTGGACCTGGTGTCAAAACCAGGTCTTTTCTTCGACTTTGCGGGGGTCTTTCGACCCCGCAAGGGTCGTCAGCTTCCGCACCTATGCAAAGGTGCATCATATGAACAGAAACTCGACACTCACCAACGCACTGCCCATCGTTGCCGCTGCCTACGGTCGTAAATTCGGTGTGCAAATATCGATCGGCGGTAACGAGGCCATGACCAACGGCAAAAGTATTCAATTGCCCGCCGTTGCCGACACGGTCAAAAATCTCGCCTATGGTTACCTCGCTCATGAATCGGGGCATATCCGGTTTACGAATTTTGAGCTGGCGCGCCACTCTCAGCCTATCGGTCGTTTTGTCGAGGGTGTTCTCGAAGATGTCCGCATCGAGAACGCCATGATCCGGATTTATCCCGGTACCCAGTCAACACTGGACAGCGTATTTGAATCTCTGATCGGGGACGGCACGATCAGTCCTGTGTCGGACCAGATCGGCGCTCCGGAAATTCTTTGCAACGGACTGCTGCATCTCACCCGATATCGGTTCCGCAAGCAAACGGCACTTCGTAACCATGCCAAGCAAGCAGATCAAGTGATGCGCCGAGTGCTGGGAGCAAGGTTTGTTCACCGTCTACACGGCCTTCTGACCGAGATTCCGACCCTTCAGAGTACATCCGATTCCATGGCGTTGGCACGCAAGATTGTTGCCTTGGTCGAGGAGGAGTCCAATGATCCATCACCCCAACCGACACCTGAAAAGGAGGACGACAACCCGCCCGACGATGACGACCAGGAGCACGAGCAACCAGCGCAACGTTCCGCGGGCGAAGAGCAAAGCACCGAGAACCCAGCTCAAGGATCCGAGAGCCAAACATCAGGGGCTCAGCCTGTAGTTGCAGAGATCACGACGGCTCTTCAATCCGCACTAAACGCAACCGAGGAGGAGCTTCCCGAGGATGTTTTCCAGGTCGTTGCCGAAACTCTTGGTGCCGAGAGTCTTTCGTCGCCGACCCTACTGCCGACAATCGAGCCATTCACCGGAAACCCGCTTGTTGGTCGAATCGCGTTACAGCGAGTGACGATCCACTCCGCAAAACTTACCGCACGTCTTCAGGGGCTGGTCCAAGCCCACACACAGACCCGTCATCGCACCGTGCAACGCGGTCGAAAACTCAGTCCGAACCATCTGCACCGCGCAGGCGTGGGAGATCCCCGAATTTTTGAGGTTCGGGAGCATAAGGTCGCACCAAACACGGCCCTGCATCTACTGGTCGATCTGTCCGGGTCGATGTCCGACGGGCAAGATCGCATCGCACTGGATGCAGCGATGGCGTTGTCTCTTGCACTGGAGCCGATACGCGGGGTCTCGCGTGCCGTCTCGGCGTTCCCCGGTCTTCACGGTCAAGACCAGAACGTCACGGCGATTCTGTCCCATGGCGAACGGGTCGCCACCCGTGCCGGTGCCTTTGTCCAATACGCTCGGGGAGGGACGCCCATGACCGGAGCCCTCTGGTTCGCTGCGGCGGACCTGTTGGCTCGGGCTGAAGACCGCAGAGTCCTATTGACCCTGACGGACGGTGCACCGAACGACATGCGTAGTGCCAAGGATCTCGTCAACCGTGCGACCCAAGCCGGAATCGAGATCATCGGTATTGGCATTGGTGTAAGTGTCAGTCGTCTGTTCCCGGTCGCCGTTCGAATCGATGACATCGCCGATCTCAAAACGGCGCTGTTCGGCATCGCCGAAAAGTTGCTGCTTAAATAAATATTGAGCCCAGCTCTTTCGACTCACGGAACCTCGTGAGTCTATTTTTGGCTACTACGAGCACTTGGTTTTTCCCAGCGTTATATGTATATCTACGTTTGATAGCTTAGTTTCGACGGTCAAACGTTGTTATCAACGCTATCAAACGAGCGGCACCAGAGCAAATGCGATGGTAATCCGATGAACCGTGATATTTCCGCAAGGAGATATTGCGATAAGTCAGATTACCGTCGTTTTTGCTTTGTAAACTGCCCTGCAAATTGGAGAAGTAACTTTGCCGCTAATTGGCTCGGTAAACTGAATTCGCAATCAAAAATAACCCGGCAAATAGGTCGGGAAAAATCCACCTGCGACCCCGGTAAAAAAAAATAGAATCGCTATTGCCAAAATCGGAATCGTCCGCTATTCTTTAATGCGTCACCCCTCACCGACGGCCATGTGCGGCATTCCCGCAGCATGGCACTACTCAGCTTCTCCCCTTCTATTCGGCTCTGACCGCCGGCATCGATTCAAAATATCGATGAGCGCTCGTGCGTGCTTAAAATCTCAAAGAATCACAAATGTGTGTGATGTGGCAACATAATATCGGAGAAAATCCATGAAACTTCCACTCAAAAAACGCATAGAAATTACTCGCCATCTGATCAGAACAAACATAAACAAAACATACGCTGAACTTGCAGAGGATTGCACCAAAATATTCGAACTGAAAGAAGCCATGCCAGCGCACCAGGCGCGTACGTTCCTAAACTGGGCAAAGAATATTGGCGATGCAAAGTCTAAGTTACTTACCCTCGAGTCTCGATGCGAAGAAGCAAAGAAGCTATCTACTCGCCTGGAAGAGCTGGTTCCAACTCGGCAACGTGGTCGTCGTCGAGTTCATTAACGGCGGATCGTTAAAATTGCTGATTATTGATGTCATTAAAAGGAAAGTTAGTTTTGGCGGAATCGGAGGGAACATCACACGGTTCCGCCATTTTTAGAGATTGGCACGGCTATAACCTGTTTGAGAATTAGTAAATTTGGCGGAACTTTGGTGGATCGTTCGTCATATTTCCACTTTTCAGATAAGTTCGTTAGTCGAATTTTGTTTATTACTATCGATAGATATATAACGTAGAGAGCCATTCGCTTTCTCGCGGGAATTTATAGAAAGTTTAACGGAGATTAATAATGTCACGCTTACCCTTACCTGATAACAAGCCCGATTACGATCAAGAATACGATCACGAAGAATGCTTAACAACAATGCCACCCAAACTCTTCAGCACCATCATGCACCTTTCTCCGCGTGGAATTACGATAAGTCTGGATCGTACGGACGAACTTGAAATAAAACTAAAGGAGGCGATAAATAATGACGCGAAACTAACCCGATTTTTTTCGGACGAAATCGAACGCAAACTGATGGAGAAAAATCTCATCAGTTACGAGTCTTTACAATATCAAAAGCCTGAGCCCGACTATATTGACGTCGAATTCAAACTGCGCGTCTATCCGAATAGTTAGTTAGCAACACGTCCGATCACGCATGGGCTCAACACAGAGTCCGTGCGTGGTTCAAATCAAAGATTACTCTCGCTGGTAAAATCAACACAGGAAATAAACATGAAAAAGCATCCCCGTCTCTCAGACGAACATAAGAGTGAAATCATCGGTCTCTACAACCAGCATACAGTGCCCGAGATTCTTGAAATATTATTTCAGCAATCTGGAATCACGTATACCGACCAACAAGTGTATTCCTACGTTCGTACTTTCAAAAGAGCATGGGTCAATACGATCGAAGAACTGAAGGAGTTGGGACGTATCGAGGAAGCAAAAGCTGCATCGTTGAAACTGCAAGAATTGTTACCTTCAAAGCGAGAAGAACAGTCTGCGTTCTATCAAGGAATGATCCAGAACGTTCTTTCTCAGAGCGCAGACGCTCCGGACAATACGCCGTTATCTGAAACTAGAATCGGAGAATCAAGTATGACCTAACCAAAACCAGCACTTTCATGAGGTAAGTCACGATGAGATTTATACATAAAATGGTGAATGCAATGATTAATTTCGATCTACAAGAAAAAATTAAAGCTGGGCTTGAAAAAGCCAAAAAGCGAATCTCCATGCGATCTGAATTTGTGAATCCCGGCGAGTCTGTTGCAGGTATATATCGTGGAATCACTGACTACCCAAAACGTCAGTTCACTACGACTGCGATCATTCTTGAAAAAGTAGACGGTTCGTATGTAACGTTTCCATTGAATGATTACGTAAGAAATCAGCTCGAAGTGCAAGGCGCGGTCGAAGATCGCTCGGTTGTAACAATTTACAACAACGGTCCGGTCGAGACTCCATTTGGGCACTCATATTTTAATCTAACAATTGTTGTAGGACCGTGGGACTGATAGACCGATACTTTCTTTAGCATACCTGAACGGACTTCTTAGTTGAATTTATTAAGCAACTTGGGGGTGTTCGCGCACCCCCCTTTTTATCGGATTATTCTAAAATGAACAATTATGAACCATTTTCTCAAGAGAACGTCGATGATGAAGAAGACCTACGCCAAGACGAAATACAGAGTTTTAATCTAATGGATGGAATTGAACCTGATTTTGATGAGGAAGACGAAAGTGAGAAGCCAGCCAATGATTCAACGGAATTATCGGTAGAGGAGATTTTGAGAGACTTTCTGATTCCGAATTTACCAACCGCTTGTAATGGTCAAACTATAGACAGCAAGGACAGCATCAGTATCAGTGATAAGGGTAAGGACGTGGACGTGGACAGTAACGCAGATAGTGACCTGGACAGCGTGATTGACGTTGACAAGCTGGTGGACGAAGTCGGAGATAAGGACACGGACACGGAAGGGGAGAAGGACAGCGAAATTACCGTGGTGAAGACCAAGGAATCTCCGTCACCAACTGTAAATCCGCCGTTCAACGACGAACAAATGATTCTTGCTTGTCGTTATCGTGCGTTGGGCCTGACTGCAACCGAGGCAACCCAACTGCTTGTGTGCTCATTTTCAAACGGCGAATCTGCGAATACTATAATTGATATATCGAATCTGGAATCGCAAATACGCCATGAAATAGCTCGCATCTATGAAGAGTTGCCGTTCGTACCAAAGAGAACAGATTCTGGATTAGCGGAATTCTGTAGACAACATTTGTCGGGCAGAGTCGAATTCTGCGTTGACAAGATGAGCTTTGCCTGTTGGAACGAGAATAAGTGGACCTTTGATAAAACGGATCATCAGATATCGAGACTGGTGGATGGATTGATAAGCACGATTCCCCAGGCGATCGACGATCCAAATCTGAAGGGTGATTTTGAAAGATATGTCGGGAGTGCCGGAACAGCGCCTTCAGTAGTGCGAATACTGAAACGGCGCATTAAGCAGGTGAACTCTCGTGTCTTTGATTCGAAGCCATATCTATTGGGTGTTCAGAACGGCGTGATCGACCTCAAGACGCGCATCTTTCGACCTCATGCTTCGAGTGATTATCTGACGAAACGCGCGAACGTAATCTACGACGCCAGTGCAACGTGCCCGTTGTTTGAACAGTTTATCGCTGAGATTCTCTGCCAAGATTCTGAGCTGATACGCTACGTTCAAACCTTTCTGGGATATCTGTTGATTGGAGCTAATCCAGAACGAGCGATCTTTATTTTGCTTGGTAACGGCCAAAACGGAAAGAGCACGTTAGTTCTGGTTGTGCAAACGATACTCGGAGCCTACGCACGTTCGATGCCGAGAAGGACACTTCTGAAATCAGGATACATCGGCACAGGTGATGATTTAATGTCGATGGTGGGCTACCGACTACTCGTCATATCAGAGCTGGAAGAAACGGATAAACTCGCGGCGGGCAAGCTCAAGAGTTTAACCGGAAATGATATTGTGAGTGCGCGAAATCTATACGAATCTTACCAGGACATTACGATAGACGGTAAGATCGTGATTCTCACGAACGAGAAGCCGGTCGTCAATGATAAGTCCAACGGTATGTGGGATCGCATGCATATTGTGCCGTTCAACCACCGAGTAGAAGAGACTGAAGTTGACAAGATGCTCGACAAAAAGCTCTTGCAAGAGTCTGCGGGAATTTTAAATTGGATGTTGGATGGACTAAGAATGTACTTCGAACAGGGTCTTCAAGAAACGACAGCGATGAAGCAGTTGAAACAGAAATATCGTTTGGACAGCGATCCGATACGATACTTCATGGATATACACTACGACATGTCGGCGAAGGAAACCATTAGAAGCGCCTCGGTGTACAGGCACTACAAATCGTGGTACAAGGAGACATACAACGAGGCGATTACGTTACATCAGGGACGATTCAACGATGAAATTGGTCGAATCGGTTATGAATTTAAGCGTAATCCTCACTCGGTCATTTTCGCAACGCGCAAAGGTGTAGATGAGGAGAACGACGACCAGATTATCTGAAATTGTTAAATAGAGCCTGCAAGTTAAATTCTTTTTGTGATCACAAAATTTTTATAATTAGGCGTCTCGTGTGACATATCGTACACGGTGCAGGCATCTTAGCAGCAGTTTAGCAGCAATTTAGCAGATAAATCTTCTAAAACCTCTTTGAAAACAAGAGCTTAGCAGGTTTAACAGGTATTCATAACTTTTTTTGAAAAAATAAATTTCCTACCCCTCTACTCGGATACCGGGTCGCTTGTGAACCTGGAATGCCTCTAAAGGCTTCCAGGGCTCCTGGGCCTTCTGAGGCTCGGGGCAGCAGAGACCCAGCCGAGATTTTGTTGAAATTGCTGTTAAACCTGCTAAGTCGTTGTATCCTATAGGGAAAAACGCTGCATCTGCTGCTAAATCGGCTGCAAGCCTCTGCTAAAGTTTTCTTCAAATTGCTGTTAAACCTGCTAAGTCGTTGTATCCTATAGGGAAAAACGCTGCATCTGCTGCTAAATCGGCTGCAAGCCTCTGCTATCCTCTGCTAAAGGCTGGTTGCCAAATTATCCAGTGACGCTAATTATTGTCGATCGGTTTCGTAGCCCAAGTAACCACTTGAAATCATACGCGGCACTCGGGTACAGATCTCGAAGTCAGCTTTGAGTTAACTTGGCTACGGTCGAGCTGGACGTTCTGATTTCAATGCTTCTAACGCTGAAGTAGCCTTGATCACATGAAATACCAGGCATTCGGTACTGGGGTTTAACGGCGGAAAATACCATACGCACCACAACCTGTACCTGGAATTTCGATCTTAGACCGGTGTCTCCTCAATCACGTTCTCTTGAGCTGGACTTTCGGATTCACTCGAAATCTGAAACTTCGGGTCGTTTATATCCGTAAGCCACTTTGGCTTACGTCCTTTACCAGACCAGGTCTTTAGCGATACTGGATTTCGGTATTTAGGGGGAAATTTGCTGGGCTTCTTTTTATCGGATTGATCTGTGGAATTATCAGCGGGTTTACCTGCTGGTTTCGACCGCTTCTTTAAATCTGGAAACAATTCCTCTGGAAGTAATTCGTAGTCTTTGATCAGAGCGAGAGTCTGTACAATAACGGGACCACGTTCACTTTTCCTAGCTTCATCAATCTGTTCGTCGATCTTAATCCGTTTTTCTAAAAGTTCGTGAAGCGTTGACATGGGCGTAAACATCCGAAAGTATGTGGGTAGTAATCGGGATCAAATCACAAGATTACCTTACGTGCAACACTTGTACTCGCCGTTCACAAAATTCTTTGGGGGCAAGTCGGCGAATGTATTTACGCGTGGCGCTAAGGTGATTTCAGAATCTACTAGCTGGTGCTGTTCGGGCATCGACATCGGTATCATGCGACGGATCAAGGGACACCTCTCGACAGTGCGGCTGAAGGCTTTTCCGATCTACAGATGCCCTACTGGACCAGACAGACCGGTAGGGGCTTTCCTTAGCACCGTGTCCGGCCTACTTCACTGTTTTTATCAAGAGGTTCTACAAACGGCGAATTTTCAGTTTCGGAATTTTGTCTCGGCTGAAGACCGACCTTGTTCTTCGGTAGACGCGGTATATCTATATAGTGGGGGTAGCTTCAGAAAGTAGGTGCTTCCTCGGTCTTCCCTCAGTCGGTGCCTTTGGTTGATCGCGCTACGCTCCTTGATGTGCTGACCCGCCGTTCAAGCCCTCGGTCGCAGCTTGTCGGCGGTCTCTGCCTTGGTGGCCTTCAGCATGGCGTTGGTCTCGTCCAGCTCCTCGGCCGTCGGCTCCTTGCCGGTCAGGTTGATGTACATCTGCCTCAGGGACTCCAGGTCCAGAACCTCCTTGCCTTCGATCAGACCCAGGTTTGGCTTCTTGCTCATGTAACCATCTCCGGTTTGGCACCATGCCTTAGAGTAAGCCGAGAGAGTGTAGCCCTGGATCCCCCCTTGGGCTCTGTCGCCGATGTTCGTGCTGCACAGTTGAGCTTGAACCCTTTGCCCTCCTTCCCCCATCATCTCTTGGGATGTCAGCAGAGGGCAGGGGAGTGGGGCGTATTTGATCTGCGACCGAAGGCCGACAGATTGTGACGCAGCCGACACTTTCCCTGAATTCATGTGCTATATTTCGCGCAAACATCACGAGGGAAAAGATCGTCATGGACTCAACGACGACAGACCAAGCCGAACCGCCTAGGCGAGGGGTTCGGTTTTTTTGTGTCTCGCTTTGTAGGGTGCGCCTATGGCTGTCAAGTATGTCCTTAGAGGGGTATCGGGACGGTGCCTTTGAGACGACTCAGTTACGGGACAGCATGCGATCTAGGACAGGAAAACATGCGCGGAATCTTGAAGTGCTTAAACGAGTCGGGCGGGCAGCGGCTATGCAGAATCTGCTCCGGCTGAGATAGGCGGAATCTGCCTATCTGACCTGACCGACACACTGTCTAATCAACTGTTGGGCTTTGCACAGCAGCAGAAGCTACGAGACAACTTCAGTAGTTCCTCAACTTTTCTGGGCACCGACGGATGCTTGATTTAGATACCCAAGAAGCGCTTGACAAAGCACTTACGACAGGCGCTGCAACGTACTCGATATCCGAGAATCGACGCGCACTCGTTTTAGCGGTTGAACAGGGAGACGCCTTTATTCCCCTACTTGATCAGATCTTCGGGTCCGCTGACTTGGACTTTATTCAAAACAAGCATAGAAGTTCACAAACTGCGGTTCCGGTTCTAACAATTGCAAAATACGCAGTAGGGCCGAAAATTGAACGAAAGGAAGTCGGCATTCATCAGACCTATGAATTCATGTACTCCGAACGAAAATGATACGCCAAGAAACGGGGCGCGCTTTGACATTTGCCAAAGATGAAGCTAAGACGTGATTCTCCGATGTGCTGGTTACTGACGAATCATAGTGCGCCGATTCGGGCGCCGCTAGCAGCAGTCCGCGATAACCAATCGGATTAAACAAATGCTATACAGAGTGAGATTCGACAACGCTGTTGGCTGCATTCTTCAGGAAGCAGGATTAATGACGACGAGGGAGAAATTGGAGTTTTGGCCCGCAGGGGAAACCCCTATTGCTATTCAAATCGGCAAGATGCTTGGGTGGGCGCCTCGCGAATGCGCTCTTATCGCCCTGAAGAGCGTCTATTTCAAGAAGCAAGACGCCGGTGAAATATCAGAGTTTCTAGATATTCCTTTACCTGTGCAGAGCTTGGATAAGTTAATTCAGTATAATCGCTTACGAGACGAAGTCCGCCGTTAAGGGGGGAGCCGGGCTAAACCACGGTTTCGTCACAAGCCAAAGATAAAGATAAAGATACGCCTAACGAGTGGGCCAAAGAGCGAGCGCGCGCCATCGGGGTCGGAGTTAACTGGCCGGTGTCGTGCATGCGCGCGCCGCCTTGTCCGAAACGTTAGCCGCTGTCCTAATGTCGTCTTTGGGTCGTGAGCTGTCTTCAGCCCCACACAAGCAAATGCCCCGAGTCGAAACCTAGGCGTGTCCTTAAATCCGAATGGTCTCCTATCCATTCGAATGGCAGTTCAGGATCATCGATGGACCATACTACAGACTACTATGCCACCCTCGGCGTGACCGCTTCCGCCGACGAGGTGGTAATCCGCGCTGCCTACAAGGCGCTTGCACAGAAGTATCACCCCGACAAGGTAAGTGGTCCGAGCGCAGACCAGAACGCGGTCATGTCCGCGATAAACGAGGCTTACAGCGTCCTCGGCGATCGGACGAAAAGGGCTCAGTATGACCAGCTTCGGAGCGGAGCTTTTCAACAGCCCAAACATCCACCGCCGAAAAAGCCCCGACATCCGTCAACACCACGGCCTCACCGTTGGACCGCCCCCTTGGATCACATCGACGGGTGGAGCACAGAAAGAGTGCAAGGGCTTCAAAAACGATTCGCGTCAGCACTTGGTAAGACCGTCATATTTCAAGATCCACCATTCACCGTCAAAGCAGTTGGTGGTTTCCTCGGCTTTGGTTCAGGAGCAAAGATAATCCAGTGTCCTGAGATGGCAGTGATTCCACCGGGTGGACTAATGGGCCATCTTGAGGTTCAACAATCTTTTGCACTTGGCCTCTACGCAGTCACCAATGAGGAATACGTAGCTTTTTGCCGCGCCACTGGCCACAAAGAGCCGGAAGATTCGCGTAGAGCGCACCACCCAGTAAGACATGTGAGTTGGTTCGACGCTTTCGATTATTGTGCATGGCTGTCTGTCGGAACTGGAGAAGAATACCGATTGCCGACCCAGAAGGAATGGGAATATGCTTGCCGAGCCGGTACAACAACGAAGTATATCTTTGGAGACACAATAACGCCGAAACAAGCGAATTTCGGAGGTATGTATTATTTGCAGTCGAAAGGTATCTTCCCGAAAGATCCGAATCACAAGCCCAGATATCCAGTCGGTTCTTACAGCGGTACAAACGCTGAAACCGCAGTGAAGAGGTACTTTCCTAATGCTTGGGGGTTGTTCCAGATGCACGGGAATGTGAGCGAGTGGGTTGCTGACGTATATCCTGGAAATAAGAGATTAACCTGCGGAGGTGGCTGGGGTGCTTACGAGGAGGATGTGGGTTCCGATAGCTTTCTTGAATTGGATGCCACAGAAGCCGGTCTCGACATCGGCTTTCGAGTCGCTCGTTCACTGAAACAAGCAACATAGGGAATTCTGGGGACACTAAGGAATTCTGGGGACACAATACTGAATTATAAGCGAACCGCCACATTCTTCGAGCAGGAAACCGGGACAGACCACGCTATTCTCGAGCAGCGTCAAACTTAATGAAAAATTGTCTAACAAGCGGTTAGAGCGAGGACCCCGCAGACTGCGCGGTAGTCGTTCTGCAGGGCCGCGCCAGCGGGGCCGCTTAACCTTTGCGTTAGCAAGAGTGGGTTCAGGTGATATGTAACGACCGCCAATAGTTCTACGCCCTCTGAATTGCTATCAACTGTAAGGGGTCAACGTGAATGCATTAAGCGCCCTAGCTTTGTTTATCGTTGCCGGTCCGGTTTTGGTTGCCTATATGGTGTATCCATACTATAGAAGGTCTGAAATATTTGGATTTGTAGTCCTGTCAGTTGTTGGCATGGGGATTGTGGGAGTAATTGGACAAGGATGGTTATTTTTTCTATTCATTGCATGGCAATGGTGGTTTGCTTTACGCCCTATCTTTGAGAAGCTCAAAAGCAACCGCAAATAAAAGAGAAATCAAGAAACTAGGGGAAGTCCGCTATTTTCTTATTTGCCAAGCAAATCTGAGGCAACTGCTAAAAAACGCGGCATGTCCTCATGTTGTTTATATAATAAGGATACGAAACAGATATTATGGCTGTATTCATCACGATCGTAAGCGGGGTCTTTGTATTTGTCATAGGACAAACTGTGCTCAAGCTCTTGGTGGAGCCATGGCAAAAACAACGGGAATGCATCGCGAAGATTGCGCATCTACTACTGTATTATGAAAATGTATATCTGAATCCCGGCGTTGGAACAGAAGAGAAGAACCGGGAAGCATCACAAGAAGCTAGAAGAACAGCATCAGAACTAGTAGAGAGCCACTATCGAATACCTATGTATCCGAGGCTATCTCGATCTGGGTTGTTTCCCAACGTAAGAACAATGCGCGAAGTAACAAAGCTCCTAATTGGGCTGTCTAACTCTACTCATTCAGGTGAACCAGATCGTAATTCTGAAAGGATAGAAAGAATACGGAGTCTACTCGGTTTTGAAAAAGAAAATTGATAGCTAACATGCGCATCAAGCCGACCGCATACTGCGCCGTTCGGCTCCTGAGTTGGATTGAAGTTTTGTGGACGGCGCAGTATGCGTCGGCTTATGCTTACGTTATGCGCCAAATGAATAAATGAGTCAGAAGGTTAAACTCTTAAACGGCAGTGCCTATTTTGAGCGTGGCGAACTCGTGGAACTCGGACGCCGGCTCTCTGACGCGCAGTTGGAGCAGATTGGGCTTCGCGAAGCGGTAATCGGCGCGGAGCAGGAACATTATTGGAGACTGCTCGCTGCCTCAGACCTTCTGCGTGGCGGCAACGATCATCTCTGGGGGCTTCTACAAAGCGAACTACAAGCGGCAAGAGGGTGGGCTCTGTCACCGGACAGAAAGTCGCCGAAGCTGTCAGGTAACCATCCCGCCTATGGCGAAAAGAGGTGCTTACCGCCCGCGGGCACTTTGATCGAGCGTTGGATCTTTTACAAGTCCCCCTACCCGGAGAAACTGCAGGCCAATGGACTCTACAAAAGGGTAAGTCGAGAGAAGTTCCGTTTTGTCGTCATCAAACCTCCATTCCAATTGATCTTACTTGGCGACAAAGAGAATCTGCTTTACCTCAGTCCTTCCGCAGCAGCCGTTGCCGCGACAGGCGGCTCCGTTAACGGCTGGGACTTTTTTGACATCTTCGAGTAAGGATAGCTGACGGCTCTTTTAATGCGCATCAGAGGCTTTTGATATGGCTCTCCTCGTAAGAAGCATGTATAAACTCATTTTACGTGTGGGCGTTCGACAGCAAATTGATCCGTACGCATGGAAGTATTTACTTGAAGATTGTATAGGACGGACGAATTGGGACGGAGAGATATTCTTGTTTAGCGCGATGAATCCGATGGACATGTCCATGATTTCCAAGGATCTAATGAACTTTGGGTTTAGGTGGACCGAGAACTTACAGGACGCGGATTTTGCTTGGTTCGACTTCACGGTGCCAAAGCTGGATTGGTTGGAGGAAGTTTCAGCAACGCCGCTTAAGAAGAAACTACAGCCCGTAGAACTCTGGCAGATGAAAGGTTCAAACGTAGATTGGTTTGCTACCTTTGATGGCAAAATCCGAACGCGCGGCGAAGATTACTCGTGGTGAGAAGTGCGCGTTAGACGGTTCCCCGGCAATCTGTAACGATGATCGCCGAGGGAACCGGATCACAGTGACGGGGCGTTGTCCCGCTTATTGAGAGCTGATCAATCCACGGAAACCGAATGTCCGTTTGTCACCCAGGCTTCGATATCGGAGTTTAGCCAGGCGGATATACGGCCGATTTTCTTGGGAGCGGGAAATTGATGCAGTTTGATCAGCGCGTAAATTTTCGTTTTTCCGAGACCTGTGATTTCGAGGACTTGCGGCAAACGTAACAGACGATGGCTTGTCGGAGAGTGTGTATGAGTTGTCATGTGTATTCTTGCTTAAAGAATACGCCTGGAACGATTCGAGAGTAGTGATGTAGTAAGAGTGCGTAAATTCGACGTATCAAGTGTAGGCGTAATTGCAGGGTCAATCGATCATCAGCGTTTTATGTGAAAATATGCCGCCCTGACGGAGTGAAGAGCGACCGGCTCGGACCCTCCGAGCTTGGCGTTCAGAATAGGCCAGGCGAACGCAGAAGGCAACCGTCGAGCGTTCGCGATTCTCGAAGCAGTGTGGTCAAGCGGGGTAGGGGCCTTCTCGGGGACGGCATCTAAGCGCTATAGGGCTGGCTTCACGCGTGATCGCTCGGTGCGACAAGAGAAGCAGTACCGCTGCCACGGTCATTGGCGAGTATTGACAGGCTGCGGTATTCGCGTGATGATCGTCTGGCTGCAATAGAAACATAGCGGCGAAGAGTCACGACGACGAGCTTTACTCATTTTTACTCAAAGAAAATCATGTCATGTTTCATCATTCTACGGTTTCGACGCATAGGCTATCAAAACTTCCGGTACCCGAGCCCGGTGTGACGACGGTTTATTACTTTCAATATTTCAGCGGTAAAAGAGTTGTTCTGCGTGATGGCAGTGGTCGGTTGTTTTATACCGACGCCGAGTTCCTCTACAACATGATGCTGCACTATCGTGCCCACCGTGACATGCCCGTTGTGATCGGCAACGACTCACATTTGGAACTGGAATCCGACGATGGGTTGGATGATGACGGAATGTTTTCATATATCGTCACGGACGATTAGCCGAACACTGACAACAAACCTCGTTGGTTGGACGTGCATTCTTGACCCCTTCCCAAGAAGGGGTCTTTTACGTGACGGTCACCTTCGCGCTTTTTCCCAATGGATATTACGTCGGTTGTGAGGTTTCCCGAAGGGTTTCGAGATGACGCTCCCATAAAAGAAGGGCAGCGCGCTTTTCCTCTATATAGGTGTGGCGGTCGTAATGCTGGTTTTGTACTCCGGACAAGCCATGACTCAGAAGCTGAGCCCTCACATCACGACTCACACCTAAACTCGCCAGTTGTGTCTCTACAGTGCGGCGGATATCACGTAGGTTAAATGGTTCGCCCTTCATGGTTTTGGCGATCTGCGAAACCCGACCCGAGCAAGTAGTGTAGTTTACGATCGCCGATGCGCCGTCTCGATCCCTGGACATGAACAGCGACGGGTTCACGTCATCGGGATCGGCCCGTTCCTTGGCTCGCTCGACCAACTCGGCGACCAGTGCGCACCCCTTCGGCCCCAACGGCAGCAGATGTTCCCGTGGATCTTGCCGTTTGCCTTTCCCGTCCCAGAGTTTCAGAACCTGGGTATCTCGATCGTAGTCGGAGACACGAATCCGAAGGAGTTGCGCCATGCGCTGACCGCCCGACAGCAGGGCGAGTTTCAACGCTTGGTCGATCAGATTGTCGCTCAAAGCATCGTGGTATGCGGCCAACTCAAAGCGCGTCAGAGTGCGTTGTCCGGCTTTTACGGGAATCGTCGGAATCGCGTCGACTGGATTGGCGGTAACCTCGAAGGCTATCAGTTCCGACGGAACCGCGCTGTCGAACGGTGCGCGGATGGCCAGGGCAAACGCGGCTCTTAGATAGCTTCGTAGCATTCCCCCGGTCCGTTCCTTACCGGCCTCCCGAACCTTGCGTACCATCGCTGCGATATGGTGTGACGTGACTTCACGAGCGGGAAGTGCAGCGATCTCGGGATGCATCTCAAGAACGTGAACCTTGAAGGCCGAACGCGTGTCCTTGGCGCTTTTGGATTTGCCGCGAACCTCCAGTACATTGGCATAGGCATCACAGAGTGCTTGAAGGGTGTACTGAGCTTGTGCCAGTGCACGCGCTTCAGCCGCAAGTGAGACCGCTACGGCTGCTTCCCGCTCCGCTTGCTCGGCTTCCAGAGCGAGTTTGCGCGCGGCTTCTTCGGCTTCGAGATGGGCTCGGATATTCTTGACGCCGTCCTGGTAGAGACGGGAGAGGTCTCCGGCCTTCTGGCGAGCTTTCGCAAGGGTCAGTCCGTCGCGACCGGTTTCGTCGTAGACGCCGATCGGCAAGGTGTCGCGTTTGCCGCCCGAAAGGGTGTAGCGGAAGTAGGCGAAGGTTGCCCCGCTGGCAGCCTTGCGAAACAGCAGGACGCCGGCTCCATGCGCACCGCCGTCGGAGAGCCATTCGCCGGGTTTCGCGCCTTGCAGATGCTTGACTGTGATCATGCTCGGATCCTCGAAATCCGGTTGCCGTTTGGTTGCCGTTTGGCGCGGGCTTCAGGCGATCATCCGAGATCGCCAGCAACCTTAGAATATCAAGAAGTCACTGATCATGAAAGGAAACGTATTTAAGGGCAGGACTATGGCGAACGATCAAGGACGTCGGAGGATGGGTCTTTATCCGACTTTTAATCAGGTGGTCGCGCGTTCGAGTCGCGCAGGGCGCACCATAAAATCAACGGCTTAGGCGTTTCGCGCCTAGGCCGTTTTCTTTTGAGTCACCACAGAGTCACCGGGCGGTTGGGTTTCGCGGTTTTTGCGCCTAGTTCTCGGTCGTTTTGCCGGGCAGGTAGGACCGCTCGATTCGGATCGTCTCGACGGCTTGAGCCAGGGCGTCAACAAGGGAGAGGAACCCATGTCCCCGGACGACTTCATCGCCAAGTGGCAGGGCGTCACCCTCACCGAGCGCGCATCGGCTCAAGAGCACTTCATCGACATCTGTCGGATGCTCGGGGAGAAGACTCTCACCGAAGCGGATCCATCCGGCTCGACCGCCCCTTGACCCATCGCACTGGTTCGCCGTCCTCTTGGCGTATACCATCCGAGTCCGGACTCATCGCGCCGGTGCGTTCGAGACTCCAGGGACAACAGGAGGGTCAGCCGACCATGCAGCTCGAACAGCTTCAGCCCAGCGCCGTGATCCGAGGCATCCTTCCGGACGCGCTCGTCGAGGTCGTCCGCGTTGAGTGGTTCGGTTCGGATGCGTTGGAGTTGACCTACAAGACCCCGGCCGGCAAGGTTGCGAACGAGATCCTCTACCGCGATGACGAGTCCCGCCTGGAACTGGCGGAGCTGGGCCGGCCCTGGAGCTTCGACGGCGACGGCGCGTTGTTCCGCCTGGTCTCGGAGGCCCACCGCATCCGCCTGGCGCATCTGTTCGACCCGGTGCTGGCGGTGCACACCTCGCTGGTCGATCCGCTCCCGCACCAGATCACCGCGGTCTACGAGGCGATGCTGCCGCGCCAGCCGCTGCGGTTCCTGCTTGCCGACGATCCCGGCGCCGGCAAGACCATCATGGCGGGGCTCCTGATCAAGGAGCTGATCGCCCGCGGCGACCTGCAACGCTGCCTGATCGTCTGTCCCGGCAGCCTCGCGGAGCAGTGGCAGGACGAGCTGTTTCGGCGCTTTCATCTGCCCTTCGAGATCCTCACCAACGACAAGCTCGAAGCGGCGCGCACCGGCAACTGGTTCCTCGAAACCAACCTGGTCATCGCCCGACTCGACAAGCTCTCGCGCAACGAGGCGGTGCAGCAGAAGCTCCAGGCCCCCGACTGCCGCTGGGACCTGGTGGTCTGCGACGAAGCCCACAAGATGTCGGCCACCCTCTTCGGCAACGAGGTCAAATACACCAAACGCTACCGCCTCGGCCAACTCCTCTCGACCCTGACGCGTCACTTCCTGCTGATGTCGGCCACCCCCCACAATGGCAAGGAGGAAGACTTTCAGCTCTTCATGGCGCTGCTCGACGGCGACCGCTTCGAGGGCAAGTTCCGCGACGGCGTGCACACTGCCGATGTCTCGGACCTGATGCGCCGGATGGTCAAGGAGAGCCTGCTCACGTTCGACGGCACGCCGCTCTTCCCCGAGCGCATCGCCCACACGGTTCCCTACAAGCTCTCGGATGCCGAGGCCGCCCTCTACCAGGCCGTCACCGCCTATGTGCGCGAGGAGTTCAATCGTGCCGAGGCCCTGGAGAACGACAAACGCGCCGGCACCGTCGGTTTTGCCCTGACCATCCTGCAACGGCGCCTGGCCTCCTCCCCCGAGGCCATTTACCAATCGCTGCGCCGTCGGCGCGAACGTCTGGAAAGCCGCTTGCGTGAGCTGGAAGTGCTGCAGCGTGGTGGCCAAGCCGCGCCCATCCTGGCAGCGTCCCTCCCGGCGCTGGACAGCGACGACGTCGACGACCTGGACGAGGCCCCCGAGAACGAAGTCGCCGCCCTCGAAGAGACCATCCTCGACCAAGCCACCGCGGCACGCTCGATCGCCGAGCTGCGCATCGAGATCGCCACGCTCCAGCACCTCGAAGGGCAAGCGCACGCCGTCCGCCGCAGCGGCACCGACACCAAGTGGCGCGAGCTGGCCAGCCTGCTGGGCGAGATCTTTACCACCGCCGGCCTGGCCAATCGCGCCGCGGAGCCCAAGGTGCCCTATGGCGCGGGTCCGATCGCGCCGCCCAAGCCCTCGCCGCATCAGAAACTCGTCATCTTCACCGAGCATCGCGACACCCTGAACTACCTGGAGGGTCGCATCACCACCTTGCTCGGCCGCAAGGATGCCGTGGTCATCATCCACGGCGGGATCGGCCGCGAGGCGCGCCTCAAGGTCCAGGAGTCCTTCAAGCACGATCCCGAGGTCCAGGTCCTGCTCGCCACCGACGCGGCGGGCGAGGGCATCAACCTGCAGCGCGCGCATCTCATGGTCAATTACGACCTGCCCTGGAATCCAAACCGCCTGGAGCAGCGCTTCGGGCGCATCCACCGCATCGGCCAGACCGAGGTCTGCCACCTGTGGAACCTGGTCGCCGAGGAGACCCGCGAGGGTGACGTCTACCGCCGACTGCTGGAAAAGCTTGAGCAGGCCCGCGAAGCCCTCGGCGGGCAGGTCTTCGACGTGCTCGGCAAGCTCCAGTTCGAGGGCAAATCACTGCGCGATCTGCTGATCGAGGCGATCCGCTACGGCGAGCGGCCCGAGGTCCAGGCGTTCCTCACCACCGTGCTGGATACGGCACTCGACCGCGGTCACCTGCAGGGCCTACTCGAAGAGCGCGTTCTGGCCCACGATGCGATGGATGCCAGCGGCGTGCAGCGTATCCGCGAGGACATGGAACGGGCCGATGCCCGGCGTCTGCAACCACACTACATCGAATCCTTCTTCTTTGATGCCTTCAAGCGACTCGGCGGCACGGTCAAGCAGCGTGAGCCCCGGCGTTACGAGATCACCCACGTCCCCGCCGCCGTGCGCAACCGCGACCGCCTGATCGGCATCGGCGAGCCGGTGCTGCCGCGCTACGAGCGCATCGCCTTCGACAAATTCCTGGTCGCCCCGCAGGGCCAGCCCCTGGCTGCCTTCGTCTGCCCCGGCCATCCGCTGCTCGATGCCGTCATCGATCTCACCCTGGAGCGCAACCGTGATCTGCTCAAGCGCGGCACCCTGCTGGTGGACGAGCGCGACCTCGGCACCGCGCCGCGCGTGGTCTTCTATCTGGAGCACGCCATCCAGGATGCTGGGTTGACCCGCGCGGGGGAGCGCCGCATCGTTTCCAAGCGGATGCTTTTTGTCGAAGCGAGGAGTGAGGAGAGAGCAGTGAGGAGCGAGAAAAGAGCAGTGAGGAGCGAGAAAAGAGAAGTGAGGAGCGAGAGGGGGAGCGATGCATTATCGAGAGACAGTGGTTTGGCAGAAGGCCATGTTCGTGGCGCGGGAGGTCTATCGACTCGTCCCGCGTCTTCCGAAGGAAGAGATGTACGGGATGCGTTCCCAGATCACGCGATCCGCGGTTTCAATGCCGGCGAACATCGCGGAGGGATGGACGAGAGAGGGGATCCGCGAAAAGACGCAGTTCCTGGCGATCGCCCATGCCTCGCTGGCGGAAACGGAGACCCTCCTGACCCTGTGCGAGGATCTCGGCTGGTTTCCGAAGCAGGAGACGGCGGTGCTTCGCGGCTTACTGGACGAGGTGAGCCGGATGTTGACAGTCATGCGCCGCAAACAACGCCAAACTTAAACGCCGATGTCCAAACAGGGGCTCACTCATCACTTCTCTCTTCTCGTTTCTCTCTTCTCACTCCTCACTCCTCACTCCTCTTTTCTCGCCTCTCCTACGCGCCCTATTTGGACTACCGTCCGCCGGCTCCGGACGAACCCGGCATCGACGCTATCCTCGACCGACCCGAGTGCCGCTGGATCGACCGCGAGCTGGAAAAGAAGGCCCAGGGTCACGCCATCGCCCAAGTGGTACCGGAGCATCTGGCCGAGGTAAAGGCGCGCAAGCTCGACCTGATTGCCAAGACCGAGGCGGCGGTGAAGGACCGCCTCACCAAAGAGATCACCTATTGGGACCATCGCGCCGAGGAGCTGAAGCTCCAGGAATCTGCCGGCAAGCCCAACGCCAAGGTCAACTCCGGGGAGGCGCGTAAGCGGGCGGATCTCCTGCAAGGCCGGCTGCAGAAACGCCTAGCGGATCTGAAGCTCGAAGCCCAGCTCTCGCCGCTGCCGCCGGTGATGCTCGGCGGTCTGCTCGTTGTCCCGATCGGGCTGATCCGGGCCATGACCGGACAGGCCGGCACCGCGCCGACCCATCCGATCGACACCAAAGCCAGCGCTGCCCGCGCCCGCGCCATCGTCATGGCGGTCGAGCGCGGCCTCGGCTTCGAGCCGACTGACCGCGAATTCGAGAAGCTCGGTTACGATATCGAGAGCCGCGTCCCCGGTACCGGCAAGCTGCGCTTCATCGAGGTCAAGGGCCGGATCGCGGGCGCCGAGACCATCACCGTGACGCGCAACGAGGTTCTCTACTCGCTGAACAAGCCCGACGATTTCATCCTTGCGATTGTTGAGTTTCTCGACGATGACGCTCACCGTGTCCATTATGCTCGCCGGCCATTCCGGCGCGAGCCCGATTTCGGCGTGACGAGTGTGAACTACGCCCTCGCTGAACTACTTGCGCAATCCAACACACCGAGCTGAACATGACCGAGCAAGAGCTTTTCGCCTTGATCGCCGATCACGAGGCGGACCGAGTCGAACTCACCGTCTCGACGACGGATACCGACAAGTTCGCCGAGGCCGTCTGTGCCTTTGCGAATGATCTGCCAAATCATGGAAAGCCTGGTCATCTGATCATCGGCATTCGGGATAATGGCCAGTTCGGCGGTATCCGAGTGACCGACGCGCTTCTTCGCAATCTCGCGGCGTTGCGCGACGACGGCAACATCCAACCTCTCCCGGCCATCATCGTCGAGAAACTCGTGACCACGGATGGTGAAGCCGCTGTGGTCACCGTGCAGCCCGCGCTCCTTCCGCCCGTGCGTTATAGGGGACGCGTCTGCATCCGCAATGGCCCTCGGCGCGGATACGCCACCGAGCATGAGGAAAGGATTCTCATCGAACGCCGGATCTCCCATGCGAAGACATTCGATGCGTTACCCTGTTTTGGGAGTCAACTCGAGGATCTGGCACTGCCGCTTTTCCTGATCGACTACCGCCGGCACGCCGTGGCCCAAGAGGTGATTGCGGAAAACAATCGCTCGGTTGATGACCAGCTCGCTTCCCTGCGCTTCTTCGATCTGGCGCATCGGTGCCCGACTCATGGTGGAGTCCTCCTATTCGGGCTCGATGTTCGGGCTTGGTTGCCGGGTGCCTACATCCAGTTTCTGCGCGTGGGTGGCGATTCGCTCGATGCGGAGATCCTCAATGATCAGATTCTATACGGCGACTTGTTAACGGTGCTCCGCGAGCTTGATGCCCTGGTTGATGCGCAGCTGACCCAGTTCCCGGCGCCCGAGTCGACCCTGCGCGAGCGTAATGTCGAATCCTATCCACGGATCGCCGTCCGCGAGCTGCTGATGAATGCGGTCATGCACAGGGATTACGCATCGACCGCTCCGCTTCGCATTACCTGGCTGGAAGATCGTCTGGAGATTCAGAGCCCCGGCGGACTCTACGGCGAGGCATCACGCGAAAACTTTCCGCGACAAACCAGTTATCGCAACCCGGTTGTTGCCGAGGCTTTAAAGGCTCTGGGTTATGTCAATCGCTATGGTAGAGGTGTGCTGCGCGCCCAGGCGGCGCTGGAGAAAAACGGCAGTCCCGCGGCGGAGTTCCAATTCGATGCCGGCTACCTGCTCGCCACCCTGCGGAGGCGCGCATGAAGACGGTCGCCTTCTTCAACAACAAGGGCGGCGTCGGCAAGACAACACTCGTCTATCACCTTGCTTGGATGCTGGCGGACCGCGGCGAACAGGTGCTAGCAGTAGATCTGGATCCGCAAGCCAACCTGACAGCCATGTTCCTGCCCGAGGATGCGCTGGAAGATTTATGGCCGAACGGCGAGCATCCCAACACCATCTTCGGCGCCTTACGGCCCATTATTCGTGGTCTGGGCGACGTCAAGACCCCACATATCGAGGTTATCGACTCGCGCATCGGCCTGGTAGTCGGTGACCTCGCCTTGTCGACCTTTGAAGACAAGCTCTCGGACGCCTGGCCGCGCTGCCACAACCGGGACGAGTCTGCGTATCGGACGACGACTGCGTTTTATCGAGGCGTGCAGCAGGCCGCCGAAACCCATCACGCAAGCTGGGTCTTGATCGATGTTGGTCCCAATCTCGGCGCCATCAATCGCGCGGCGTTGATCGCAAGCCGCCATGTCGTCATCCCGCTCGGTCCCGACCTCTTCTCATTGCAGGGACTGCGCAACCTGGGGCCATCACTGCGTACCTGGCGGGCAAGCTGGCAGGAGCTGGCGGGCAAGAATCCCGATCCGGAACTGGCCATGCCCGAGGGCAAAATCGAGCCGTTGGGTTATGTGGTGATGCAGCACGGGGTGCGCGGCAGCCTTCCTCCGAAGGCTTATCAGCGTTGGATCGACCGTTTTCCGGCGGAGTACCGCGAATCCGTGCTCGACGAGCCCACGAGCACGTCCTTCAACGCGTCTGATGATCCCTACTGCCTGGCTATGCTGAAGCATTACCGCAGCCTGATGCCGATGGCGATGGAGGCGCGCAAGCCCGTGTTCGCCCTGAAACCCGCAGACGGAGCCATCGGTGCGCATGGCGAGGCAGTGCGCAACGCCTACAAGGACTTTCTTGCGCTCGGACTGCGCATCGCGGACCGATGCGGAGCTGTTCTCTCTTGATGGGCGAGCTGCGACTTCGACAACCGTTCCGCCGGGAGCCGGACTTCCATGCCAGCAGCGTCAATTACGACTTCGCTGAGCCACTGAGTCGCGCGGAGGCGTCGGGGTAATCGCCCGATCAACGGGCGGGCGGGGTCACAGGCTCATCCAGACGACATCATTGGTTGACCACTACAAGGATTCTCCTTACTTTGAGAGCTCAGTCGTCATTGAGCTGTCCACGAGGTGTCGGGATGCTGACCAGTAAGCTCACCAGCAAGTCGCAAACCACCATTCCTCAGGCGGTGCGTGCGGCGCTCGGACTGCGTCCGGGCGACGAAATCCTTTACCGCATCGACGATGGTCAGGTGTTCTTGGCCAAGGCCCGAGCGGTCCAGGGCGATGACCCTTTCAAGACCTTCGACGAATGGGATTCGGAGGCGGATCGACAAGCCTATGCCGATCTCTGACCCATCCGCGACATTCCTGCCGGGAGAGGTGATCAAAGTTCCCTTCCCCTACACGGATCGCCCGACCCGGCAGCGACGACCTGCACTGATTGTTTCCAGCTCGGACTTGCAGCGCAGGCATGGGCTTTCCTGGGTACTGATGATTACCAGCGCCGCCAACCGCGGTTGGGAAGGCGACGTGGACATCGCGGACATCACCCTGGCCGGCTTGCCAGCTCCTTCGGTCGTGCGTACGGCCAAGATTGCCACGATCGACTCGCGCGATGCTGTCCATTTGGGCCGAGTCAGCGCGGAGGTCCTGCAAGTCGTCCAGCGACACCTCGACGCGATCCTTCGATCAGATGACTCCAAACCGAGACCATCACCGTAACGCGCAACGAGGCGGTTCCGATGCTCACTGGCAAACTCACCAGCAGAGCCCAAACCACCATAATCGACACGCAAACCGGCGCCGCCGCTCGCGCCAAAGCATCGACATGATATCCGTGCTCAAGACCTGGCCCGCGACCCGAGCTCTACGCCATAAATGACGGATAGACGTTTATCCGCTTAGGAGTCAGCATGACAGAGGCAGTGCGCTGGACGATCAAGGTCTCTCAAGAAACCGATCTCGCTTTGCGCGGTTTCCTTGGCGCGCAAGGCATGAAAAAAGGCGATCTCTCGAAGTTCGTCGAGGATGCGGTGCGCTGGCGGATGCTGGACCGCACCGTGCAGGTCGTGAAGGATCGCAATCAAGATCTCTCGCCGGATGTCCTGGAGGCGATGATCGACGAGGCCACGCGCGAGGTACGCGCCCAAATGCGTGACCAGAGTCCGTAGCGCCGGTCTGTGCGCCTGGTTCTCGACACCAACATCCTGTTGTCGGCCTTGATGGTTCGCGGAACGCCGCCGGATCGGCTCTACGAAGCCTGACGACACGGGCGGTTTCACCTGGCATCTGCCGAGCAGCAACTGGATGAATTAAAAAGGGTATCGAGACGACCGTTTTTCAAAGCTCGCCTGACGGCGAGCGAGATCGGCAGGATGGTCAACGACATTCGTCGGCTTGCGACGATGTGTGATCCCTTGCCCAGGGTCACGGTGTCCCCGGACCCGAACGATGATTTCCTGTTGGCCATTGCCCAAGCTGGCGCCGCAGACTATCTGGTCACCGGCGACAAGAGTGATCTGCTTGCCCTCGGCTCTCACGCAAGCACGCGAATCGTCTCTGCCAAGACCATGGTGCAACTCCTTGAGCATTCTTAAAATGCGGTTGTCCTAACCTTCTCGAAAGACGTGTAAACTGTGGATGACTTCCGAAAAGGAGCAACGATGACAGCGCTGATAAGAACCTGTGAAGTCCGCGGCTTCCGTGCTTTCGCCGACTTGAGGATTAATGGTCTTGGTAAGGTCAACCTGATAACCGGCAAGAATAATTCGGGCAAATCCTCCCTGCTTGAAGCTATCCGGATTCTTATCACGGGTGGCGCGCCGGGAACGCTCTATGAAATCCTCGACTACCGGGAGGAGCTTGGCTCCGCCAATGACGCAGAGCGCCTTTATTCCCAAACAGATTTGGAGCCGTTCTGCAATCTTTTTAACGGCTTCCCCGATCTGGCAAGAAGCGCGAAAGGTTTCTCGATCTCGGCTGTCGGCTCCTTACCTGAATCGATTTCCCGCATCAATGTCAACATCAATTGGTTCATCAGAAAGAGTGATCCTATGGGGCCGTCGATGAGATTCGAACCGGCATCAAGCGATGCCTTGGACGACGTCGACAGTTTCCCTGCCCTACAGATCCAGATCGCAGCAAGGACGCGAGTCATACCCTTGGACAAATTTCCGCGCAGGTACGCGATGAGGCCGGAGCCCGACGTTGCCTCTCGACCCTGCATCTATGTGGATCCCTTTAGTTCTCGCTCCACGAGCCAGATGGGCGCCTTATGGGATGCTATTACCCTGACGGACGCCGATCAAGAGGTCGTCAAGGCTTTGCAGGTCATCTCTCCGGACATTCAGGCTGTCACGATGATTGGAAGTGATCATCGCAACGGCGGTTCAAGAAAGGCGATCGCGAAAAGCAGCCTGTATCCCGAGCCGTTGCCATTGCGTACGTTCGGGGATGGTATGAATCGCTTGTTTGGTGTGATCGTGTCGCTCTGCAATGCTCGTAACGGGGTTTTGCTTGTCGATGAAATCGAGAATGGCCTTCACTACTCGATCCAGACCGACATCTGGCACACTGTCTTTCGTCTAGCCAGGGACCTGAACGTCCAGGTGTTCGCAACGTCTCATAGCTGGGATTCCGTACGCGCCTTCCAGAAGGCGGCGACCGAGAGTCCTGAGGACGGGGTGCTGGTTCGGCTATCCAGAAAGGACGGCCAAATCATCCCAACGCTGTTTACGGAAAAGGAGTTGGAGATCGTGACCCGCGATCAGGTCGAGGTGAGATAGGCCATGGCCGAAACGCGTGTTCTGATGGTCGAAGGCCCGGATGACGCGCATGTCGTCAAACACATCTGCGGTAGGCGGAAGCTCGGCGAGATCGAATGCATCAAGCCGTATGGCGGCAAGGATGCTTTGATTGATGGCATCGGTGTTCGCCTCAAAGAGAGTGACATCGGAGCGCTGGGCATCATTTTGGATGCCGACACCGACCTTCACGCTCGATGGCAGTCGGTGGCTAGGATGTTCAATCGCCCAGGCTTTCCCATCAAAACTTTCATGCCGTTTTCATGTCGAGCTTCGGCGCCTTGAACGCCTGTCGTCGCCGGGCCAGCATGGAGTCGCCGAGATGCGTCTTG
>NZ_JBBWVD010000028.1:0-88702 GCF_041903745.1 Thiocapsa sp. C2-2m
GGTGGGTGGGCTAGAGGCATAAGCAGGTCGAGGATCCCGGAGGCTGCGCGCTCTTCGTCTTGACCGGTACTCTGCGGCGCATGCCCGGCGCGCCCGTGTCTGCTATGATTCGCCCTCATTTCAGACACACGCTCGCGCGCCCGGCCGACCGAATCGGCTTGCGTGTACGCCTGCCGCGCGCTCTTCACCCTATCCCCGGGCGACCCTCAGCTTCATGACAGACCTCAGTCATATCCGAAACTTCTCGATCATCGCCCATATCGATCACGGCAAGTCGACCATCGCCGACCGCTTCATCCAGTTCAGCGGCGCCTTGACCGATCGGGAGATGTCGAGTCAGGTGCTCGATTCGATGGATCTGGAGCGCGAGCGCGGGATTACCATCAAGGCGCAGAGTGTCACGCTCGACTTCAAGGCGCGCAACGGCGAGATCTATCAGCTGAACTTCATCGACACGCCCGGGCATGTCGACTTCTCCTACGAGGTCTCGCGCTCGCTGGCCGCCTGCGAGGGTGCGCTGCTGGTCGTGGATGCCGCCCAAGGTGTGGAGGCGCAGAGCGTCGCCAATTGCTACACCGCCATCGAGCAGGGGCTCGAGGTCCTGCCGGTGCTCAACAAGATCGATCTGCCTTCGGCCGATCCGGAGCGCGTCATCAAGGAGATCGAGGAGATCATCGGTCTCGATGCCGAGGATGCGCTGCGGGTCAGCGCCAAGACGGGCGAGGGGATCCCGGAGCTGCTCGAGGCCCTGGTCCAGCGCATCCCGCCGCCGCGCGGAGACGTGAACGCACCCCTGCAGGCGCTGATCATCGATTCTTGGTTTGACCCCTATGTCGGGGTGGTCTCGCTGGTGCGTGTGGTCAACGGCGAGATGCGTCGTCGCGACAAGATTCTGATCATGTCGACCGGACGCACGCAACAGGTCGATGCGGTCGGCGTCTTCACGCCGAAGAAGACCGAGCGCGACCGCTTGGGCGCGGGCGAGGTCGGGTTCATGATCGCGGGCATCAAGGAGATCGACGGCGCGCCGGTCGGCGACACCATCACCCGTCCCGACTCGCCGGCCCCCAAGCTGCCGGGCTTCAAAGAGGTGCGCCCGCGGGTCTTCGCCGGGCTCTACACCGTGATTTCGGACGACTACGAGGACTTGCGCGAGGCCCTGGGCAAGCTGCGACTCAACGATGCGGCGCTGAACTACGAGCCCGAGGTGTCGCAGGCGCTGGGTTTTGGCTTTCGCTGCGGCTTCCTCGGGATGCTGCACATGGAGATCATCCAGGAACGACTCGAGCGCGAGTATGACCTAGACCTGATCACGACCGCGCCGACGGTGGTTTACGAGGTGCTGCGCTCGGACGGGGAGATCATCAAGATCGACAATCCGGCCAACCTGCCGGACCCCGGCCAGATCCGCGAGGTTCGGGAACCCATCATCGAGGCGCACATCCTAGTGCCGCAGGATTATCTCGGCTCGGTGATCAATCTTTGTATCGATAAGCGCGGGGTTCAAAAGCAGCTCCAATACCTCGGCGGTCAGGTGCAGGTGAGCTACGAGCTGCCGTTGAGCGAGGTGGTGCTGGATTTCTTCGATCGACTGAAATCGGTCAGTCGCGGCTACGCGTCGTTCGAATACGAGTTCAAGCGCTTCCAGGCCGCCGACCTGGTCAAGCTCGACGTCTTGATCAACGGCGATAAGGTGGACTCGCTCTCCTCGATCGTACACCGCGCACTCTCGCAGACCCGTGGTCACGACATCACCGTGCGCATGAAGGATCTGATCCCGCGCCAGATGTTCGAGGTGGCGATTCAAGCCGCGATCGGCACCAAGGTCATCGCACGCACCACGGTCAAGCCACTGCGTAAGAACGTGACGGCCAAGTGTTACGGCGGCGACGTGAGCCGCAAGCGGAAGCTGTTGGAAAAGCAAAAGGCCGGCAAGAAACGCATGAAGCAGGTCGGGCGTGTGGAGATCCCCCAGGAGGCGTTTCTTGCGGTGCTCCAGGTCGGCAAAGATAATTGAAGCGCGTATGGAGTGATATGCGCTGTTTTGCGTTGGGTCGGCTTTGCGGGGGCCAATGAACGTTTGAGTCGACGCGGTTCAAGTCATGAAGAATTTTTGATGCGTCATTGCAAGATCGGCCGGTATTCTCAACGCTGAGAGCTGAGAGCTGATAACCGATAACCAATACCCAATCGTATCGCCATCCATGGATCACCGAGAGACCTCATAAACCTACCCATGAATTTCGACTTCCCTGCCTTTTTGGTGTTGGCGTCCGTCGTGACCGGCGGGATCTGGCTGATCGATGCGGTGATGTTCGCGCCGCGTCGGCGTCGCTTGGCCGAGGCTGCGGTCGGCGGAGGCGCGCTCTCCGATCAGACAAGACCGGCTTACAAGGAACCGGTTTTGGTCGAGTATGCGCGCTCTTTCTTTCCGGTCATCTTTGCCGTTTTGGTGCTGCGATCCTTTTTGGTCGAGCCGTTTCGGATCCCGTCGAACTCCATGATGCCGACGCTTCTGACCGGGGACTTTATCCTGGTCAACAAGTTCGCCTACGGGCTGCGGTGGCCGGTGCTCAACTCCCGATTTCTCGAGATCGGCGACCCCGAGGTCGGCGACGTGGTGGTGTTCAAGTTCCCGCAGGACACCTCGGTGGACTACATCAAGCGTGTGGTCGGTGTGCCGGGCGACGAGATCGCTTACCGAAACAAGACGCTCTATCGCAACGGCGAGCCGGTCGCGCAGTTACCGATCGGGCGCTATACGGGTGTCGGGTCGGGGGCGGAGATGACCGGGGCGCGCGAGGCCCTCGAGAAGCTCGGCGAGGTCGAACATCGGATCCTGACCCGACAGAACGCCCCCGACCTGCCGCCAGGGTGTCGGGTCCTGGCCTATGGTCCGATCAAGGTCCCGGAAGGTCAGTTTTTCGTGATGGGCGACAACCGCGACAACAGCAACGACAGTCGCTGTTGGGGCTTCGTGCCGGAGGACAACCTAGTCGGCAAGGCATTCGGTATTTGGATGCATTGGGACGGGCGTCGCGACGGTTCCCCGATTGCGTGGGGCCGTCTCGGCAACGGAATCGATTGATTGGATCGCAATGGGCCGCCGGATCATGACATCCGGTTCCCGAGGAGGTGCTGATGAGAGCGCGACCACACGGCCGTCAAAGCGGGGCGGGGATGTTGTCTATCCTCGTCATCCTTTCGCTGGTGATCTTTTTCGTGACCCTTGCGTTCAAGCTAGGTCCGGCATACATGGGTTTCTGGACAATCAAATCGGTTATGGACAACGTCGCCGAGCAATCGACACCGATCACCGGCGGCGCGCGCGAGATCGCCAATCAGATCGGCAAGCGCCTCGACATCAACAGCGTGGATCAGGTGACTGCCAAGGATTTCAAAATTCGGCGTACCGGCGAGAACCTCTACGAGGTGACCCTCGACTATGAGCAGCGTCTGCACCTCTTTTTCAATATCGATGCGGTCTTGACCTTCGCCTATCAGGTGGAGGTGAAGGGCCAATGATGGGCGATCTTGCGAAGGTCGGTCCGTGAACGCGGATCCGCTCAGGCTTGCTCGGCTTATCGGACACAAGTTCGTGCGCGAGAAGCTCCTCCTGCAGGCGTTGACCCACCGCAGCGCAGGATCCGCCAACAACGAGCGCTTGGAGTTTCTCGGCGATGCCTTGATCGGTTTCGTGATCGCCGAGGCACTCTGGCAGCGCTTTCCCGAAGCGGACGAGGGGACCTTGAGTCGCATGCGTGCGTCCCTGGTCAAGCGCGAGACCCTGGCAGCGCTCGCCCGCGGGCTCGATCTCGGAGATTACCTGCATCTGGGCGCCGGGGAGCTGCGCACCGGCGGTTATACGCGCGACTCGATCCTCGCCGATGCCTTCGAGGCACTCTGGGGGGCTGTCTATCTGGATGCAGGATTCGCGTCCGCCCGCGAGCTGGTTCTGCGTCTGTTCGGAACGCGCTTGGCGCAGACCAGCGCGACTCATGCCGGAAAGGACCCCAAAACCCAACTGCAGGAATGGCTCCAGGCGCAGCGCCGGCCGCTCCCCGAATATACGGTCGTGGCCACCGGCGGCGATCAACATGCCCAAACCTTTGTCGTCAGTTGCGCGCTCGCCGACGCGGATCTCGGCACCCGCGCCGAGGGCGGCACCCGACGCGGCGCAGAGCAAGCGGCGGCACATGCCATGCTGGAGCAGCTCAAGAATGTCTGAAATCATCGCCGGTCGTTGCGGGACCGTGGCCATCATCGGGCGGCCGAACGTCGGCAAGTCAACCTTGCTCAACCGTCTGATGGGGCAGAAGCTCGCCATCACCTCGCACAAGGCGCAGACCACGCGCCACTCGATCCTCGGCATCAAGACACGCCCCGAGGGACAGATCCTCTTCGTCGACACGCCGGGCATCCATCAGCGCGGGGCGAACGCACTCAATCGCTATCTGAATCGCGCGGCCCGCACGGCGATCAGCGATACCGACTTGGCACTCTTCGTGGTCGAGGCGCTGCGCTGGACCGACGAGGACGCAGCGGCCCTCGAGGCCATCGCAACCGCGGGCGTGCCCGTGATTGCGGCCGTCAACAAGGTCGACCGTATCTCGAACAAGGAGGATCTGCTGCCCTATCTGCAGGATCTCGGTCAGCGTCACGCCTTCGTGAACCTGATCCCGGTCTCCGCGGCGAACGGGGATCAGGTCGAGGTGCTCGAGCTCGCCCTGCTGCGCGGCCTGCCCGAGGGCGAGCCGGTTTTTCCCGAGGATCAAATCACCGACCGCTCCGAGCGCTTCTTTGCCGCCGAGCTGGTGCGCGAGCAACTGGTGCAGCGTTACGGCGAGGAGCTGCCCTATCGCACGACGGTGGAGATCGAGCGCTTCGAGGAGGCCGGCGGGCGCTACAAGATCAACGCCCTGATCTGGGTCGAGCGCCAGAGCCAGAAGGCCATCATTATCGGTCGGCAGGGCGAGGCCCTGAAGGCCGCCGCGACGCAGGCACGCCTGGAGATGCAGAAGGTGTTCGGCTGCCCGGTACACCTGGAGGTCTGGGTGAAGGTGAAGAAGAGCTGGTCGAGCGACGAGGCCGCCTTGGGGCGTCTCGGCTACGGAGATGGACCCCTGGACGGGCGCGGGGGCAGTTGAGCCTGTGCCGTGAACGCTCGCGGGTCTCTGTTTCAGGCCTTCGTGCTGCATCGGCGCGATTACGGCAACACCAGTCTCCTGCTCGAGGTCTTCGCCGCCGGGCGAGGGCGATTCCCTGCGATCGCCAAGGGTGCCCGCCGAGCGCGCCAGCCGACCAGTGCCTTGCTCCAGCCGTTCCAACCCCTCTGGTTGGATGCGGTCGGCCGCGGCGAGGTCTTGACCCTGACCCGGGTCGAGGCCGCCGGGCCGGCGATCGGTCTGCTCGGGCGCCCGCTGCTGTGCGGTTTTTATCTCAACGAGCTGTTGGTTCGCCTGCTCGGTCGCGATGATCCGCACGACCCGCTATTCGCCTTCTATCATGCTGCGCTGACGGGCTTGGCGAGCGGCGAAGACCTTGAAACCTTGCTCCGGCAGTTCGAGATTCGGCTGCTCGACGAGCTGGGCTATGCGCTCGCTTTGGATGTCGTAGCTGGCTGCAATCAGCCGGTCGTACCCGACGGGGCCTATGTGCTCGTCCCTGGACAGGGCATGCGGCAGGTGCAGGCGGATGAGTGCGCCGACCGCGTCTCCGGCGCGACCTTGCTCGCCTTGGCGCAGGGCGATCGGTTGGCCCCGCATCAGCTGCGCGAGGCGCGGGTACTTCTGCGACGCCTTCTGGAGCCCCACCTCGGAGGGCGTCCGCTGAAAAGCCGTGAGCTCTTTCGGCGCTTTGCCGTCGCGTCCGCCCCGAGCCCGGGATCGGGACCGGAACAGGGGCCGGGCACCTCTCGCGACTCAATGCATGTCGGAATTACGAATCGGAGTCTTGAATCTTGACCAGTCAAACCGCTGCCGGGGTCCTGCTCGGCGTCAACATCGATCATGTCGCGACCATTCGCCGGGCGCGCGGGACGCGTTATCCGGAGCCGATCCAGGCCGCCTTGGTGGCCGAGCAGGCGGGCGCGGACTCGATTACGCTGCATCTGCGCGAGGATCGTCGCCACATCCAGGAGCGCGATGTCGAGCTACTCTGCGGCATCCTGCAAACCCGCATGAATCTCGAGATGGCGGCGACCGCCGAGATGGGAGACATCGCCTGTCGGCTGAAACCGGCCGATTGCTGCCTGGTCCCGGAGCGTCGCGAGGAGCTCACCACGGAAGGCGGTTTGGACGTTCGTGCGAATCGGCCCCACCTGCGGGATTTTTGCGCACGCTTGGCCGACGCAGGGATCCGTGTCTCGCTGTTCATCGACGCCGACCCGGACCAGATCGAGGCAGCGCACGCCGTCGGCGCGCCCGTAATCGAGATCCACACGGGGCACTATGCCGACGCCGAAACCGCCGCTGCGCGCGCTGAGGAGCTGGCCCGCATTCGGCACGCGGTGAACCTCGGGCTTTCGCTCGGCTTGCAGGTCAACGCCGGACACGGCCTCGACTACCACAACGTGAAGGCGATTGCGGCGATTCAGGGCGTGCGCGAGCTCAACATCGGACATGCCATCATCGCCCGCGCCATTTTCTCTGGCCTCGATCAAGCCGTTCGGGACATGAAGGACGTGATCGATGCGGCGGTGGCGGCGTGAATCTGATGTGTGTCCGTCAGCCGTCTTAGGTGATTTCCGCAAATTTCCATACCCGTAGGTTGTGCTGACGATAGGAAGCACAACTTGCGCCGACGGTTGGTTGTGCCTCGCACGGCTCGGCACAACCTACGCCCTTGGTATGAAGGTTTCCGGAATTCGCCTAAGCATCCCTACTGCGCATGCCCGGAAGACCTGAAGGGCTGTGCGTGCGAATAAACTCGCACCTACACTGCGGTCCTTTCTTTCCCGGAAATCACTTTAATTTCCGTTTCTCCGTGAGAGATTTTGAAACTGATGGGTGAAGGGCCGTACCTCGCCGGGCTGCCTCGTCCGACTGGCCTTTCCGACAGCAACCCCGCTAGACTGTGCCTCGGGACGAGGGGTCCCGTCGGCGATTCCGTTCCGCTATGTCTACAGAGACGCTCATCCTTGTCCTTGCCATCGATCGTGGCGCGGGTCCCGCTCCGCTGACGGAGCACCGCACGAAGGCGGCGGTGCCCTTCGGGGGCAAGTTCCGTGTCATCGACTTCACCTTGGCCAACTGTCTGCATTCCGGCTTGCGACAGGTCTTGGTGCTGACCCAGTACAAGAGTCACTCGCTTCACAAACATCTGCGCGACGGCTGGTCGATCTTCAATCCGGAGCTGCGCGAGTTCATCACCCCGGTCCCGCCGCAGATGCGCGAGAGTCAGGAGTGGTACGCCGGTCCCTTCGACGCCATCCGTCAGAATCGCTATCTGATCGAGCGCAGCCATGCTCGGCAGATCCTGGTCCTGGACGGGGGCGCCGTCTACCGCATGGATTACGCCGAGCTGGTGCGCGCTCATGCGGAGTCCAAGGCCGAGATCACGGTCGCGGTTCGCGCGGTCAACGGGCGCGGTTCCGGGACTCAGGCGCGGGTCGAGCTGACCGCGGGCGAGCGTATCGCCGGGTTCAGTCCACCGGCGCCGGCGCCGCTCGAGAATCTGCTCGCCGCGCCGATTCCGGACGAGACCGAGCGATTGGAGACCATGGGCGTCTATGTCTTCGACCGTGGTTTTCTGCTCGAAGAGATGGCGCGTCTGGATCAGGCGCGCCGTGATCAAGGCGCGGTTGCCGACACGGATCTGGCCCTGGATATCGTCGCACGCGTCGTCGCCGATCACCGTGTCGTCGCCTATCGTTTCGGCCAAGACCGCGGGCGCGTGACCCCGGATCGCTACTGGTGCGACCTCTCCTCGATCGACGCCTATTACCAGGCGAATATGGCCCTTTTGCGCGCCGAGCCGCCTCTGGATCTTTATCAGGCCGACTGGAACATCCATACCTATCAGGGACAGTATCCGCCGGCCCGCACGGTTCCGGGTGCGACGAGCGGGAACGAGGGCATCTTCGTCAACTCCATGTTGGCTGCGGGCACCGTGATCAGCGGCGGCGGGGTCAATCATTCGGTCCTCTTTCCGAAGGTGCGGGTGCAGGACGGCGCCATCGTGGAGGCATCCATCCTCTTCAACGGGGTGACGGTCGGGCAGGGCGCGCACCTGCGCAACTGCATCGTCGAGAAGGATGTGGAGATCCCGCCGCGGATGCAGATCGGTCACGACCTGAAGGCCGACCGCGAGCGCTTCACCGTCTCCGAGAAGGGCGTGGTGGTGGTCACCAAGATTCCCTGAGTGGACGCCGATGCGCTGCGAGGTGTCTATGCGAGGCTGCTCGACGTCTTCGGCGAGCAGGACTGGTGGCCTGCGCAGACCGCGTTCGAGGTGATGATCGGTGCGATCCTGACGCAAAATACCGCCTGGACGAACGTCGAGCGCGCATTGGAGCGTTTGCAATCGCGCATTCCGCTCGACGCCGAGTCGATCCTCGCCCTGGATCCGCTGGAGCTTGCCGATGCGCTGCGACCCTCCGGGTATTTCAACGTCAAGTCGCAGCGGGTCCGGGCGTTTTGCGAGGCGTATCTGCAGGCCGGCGGCCAGCGCGGGCTTGATGTGCTCGCGACGCCCGAGCTGCGCGCTCGGCTCCTGGCGATCAATGGCATCGGCCCCGAGACCGCGGACGATATCCTCCTGTACGCCTTCGACCGCCCCGTCTTCGTCGTCGATGCCTATACGCGCCGGATCTTCGAACGACTGGGTCTGCTCGCCGTCGGGGAGCCCTACGAGGGCATTCGTCGCGCCTTCGAGCAGGCACTCGGTCCTGACGTGCCGATGCTCAAGGAGTACCATGCGCTCATCGTGTCGCAGGGCAAAGAGATCTGTCGGACGCGTCCCGCATGTGAGCGTTGTGCACTGCGCCGGACCTGCGCCGCGGCAGTGGCGAGTCCCTCGGATTCATCCACTTCATCGCGCACGGCGCAGCAGCGTCGGCGCGGGACAACAGCATCAGAAGAGACCCCATGATCGAGCTTCGGACCTACGTCTTCATCGATTCGCTTCAGCCGCAGCTCGCCGAGTATTTAGGCACCGTCTCGCAGGGCTTCCTGCCGGTGCCGGGCGATGCCTGTCTCTGGATCGAGGTCGCGCCCGGGATGGCGGTGCACCGTCTGACGGATATCGCGCTGAAGGCGACGCGGGTGCATTTGGGGCAGCAGGTGGTCGAGCGCGCCTTTGGATCGATGGTCATCCACCATCGCGATCAGAGCGACGTCATGGACGCCGGTCGAGCGGTCTTGAATGCACTCGATACGACCGAGGGCGCCCGCAAGAGCTGCCGCATCGCCTGGAAGGAGACGATCCGCTCGATCACGCCGGACCACGCGGTCCTGATCAATCGCCAGGATCGGCGCGGATCCATGATCCTTCCCGGGCAAAGCATGTTCTTCCTGGAGACCGAGCCCGCCGGCTATGTCGTGTACGCCGCCAACGAGGCGGAGAAGGCGTCGAACGTGACGCTCATCGACGTGCGTGCGGTCGGCGCTTTCGGACGTCTGACCTTGGCCGGGCGCGAGGCCGATATCGATGCCGCCGGGAAAGCGGCCGTCGCTGCCATCCACAACCTTTCGAGGGGTTGATACCGCGCCGATCCTCTGTCGTCGCTCGGTCGGCGGCGTGGGTTTGCGAACCCCGGCTTGCGACGCCGCCGCGGTTTCGGTTGCTATAAGAGAGCCCCCTATGGATCAGATCTTGAGTCTGGATGAGAGTGTCCTCGCCCGGTTGTGCAAGAAACACCGGATACGCCGTCTGTCCTTGTTCGGCTCGCAACTGAAGGGAACGGCACGGCCGGACAGCGACATTGATCTGCTGGTCGAGTTCGAGCCCGACGCCCACCCGACCTTGCTTGACATGGCGCAGATCGAGATCGAGCTATCCCAAGCTATGGATGGGCGCAAGGTCGATCTGCGCACGCCGGAGGATCTGAGTCATTTTTTTCGCCAGGAGGTCATCCGCACGGCCGAGGTGCAGTATGTCGCCCGATGATCGCTGGCGCGTCGGACACATGATCGAGGCGGCCGAGCAGGCGCTGAGCTTCTCGCGGGGGCGGACCCGGGCAGACCTCGATAGTGATTCGATGCTGGTGATGGCCCTGACTCGCGCGGTCGAGATCGTCGGCGAGGCCGCCGCCCAGGTGAGTCCGGCGGGACGGCAGGAGCTTCCCGAAGTGCCTTGGGCGCAGATCGTCGGCATGCGCAATCGCCTCGTGCATGCCTACTTCGACATCAACCGAACGATTCTTTGGGACACAGTGCAGATTGCCTTGCCGCCTTTGCTCAGGCAACTGAAAGCCTGCGTAGGAGGATCGGACTAATCCCGGCTATCACCAACTACGAACCGGCTGCGATCGGTGTGCTATCGAGCCCGAAACGCAACGAAAAAGGGGCTAGGCTTTTGGCCTAACCCCTTGTCTTGTATTGGTACCGAGGGCCGGAGTCGAACCGGCATGGTGTCACCACCGTCAGATTTTGAGTCTGATGCGTCTACCAATTTCGCCACCCCGGCAACGCAGCTGCGCAGTATACCCGCTGTCCGTCATCATGGGTACCCCGTCGGCGAAGCGGCGAAGCGCGTGGATGCTCTGCGGTCGGGCCTGGCGCTCGCGCAGGCGTCGAGCGGTGCGAGCTCCTCTGCCCGGATCAACGTTCGTCGAAACCGGCAAGCCGGTAGAGCCGATTGGCCTCGTCGAGATCCTTCTCCACGCCGTGACCTTGCTCGTACATCATGGCGAGCGTGGTCAGGGAACCGACCAAACCCTGCTCGGCGGCCTTTTTGAACCAATGCACGGCCTTTTCCGGATTTTTGTCGGTGCATTCGCCTTCCATGTACATGAAGGCGAGCCCGTGTTGGGCGAGGGCGAGGCCGGACTCGGCTGCGCGCTTCATGGAGGTGTAGGCGAGCAGCGGGTTGGGCAGCATGCCGAGGCCGTTCTGGGCCATGATGGCGATGCGGTATTGGGCGTCCGGGATGCCCTGCTCGGCGAGTGGGGAGAGGAGGCCCGCCGCGCGCGAGAATTGTTTGTATTCGAAGGCGGTAATGCCGCTCGACAGGGCCATGTCAAGGTCGCTGATCTCTTCGGTCATGGAGGATTCCTCGTCGTGATGGGATCGGTGGATGCGGGCGCGGCTGCGCGATGCTGTGTTCCGCTCAGGCCGTGTGCATCGGCAGGCCGACGAAGTCGAGCCAGCGTTGCAGCAGCGCGTCGTCGGACGCCGCGACCGCGAGCCTCGGGGCCAGGCTGATGTCGGTCGCTTCCGTGGCGCCTCGATCGGCGTAGAGCCGTGACGCGGCGCCGGCCTCGGAGGCAATCAGGTGGCCCGCGGCATAGTCCCAGAGTTTCTGCCCGCCGTGCAGATAGAGCTGGTAGCGGCCCGCGGCCAACCAGCACCAGTCCAGAGCGACCGAGCCGAGGTTTCTCTGGGAGCGGAAGCCGCCGGGCCGAAACAGCGCCGGGATGCGTTCGGGCGGGAGACGTTTCATGTCGATCATCGCCAGGCAGTCGCCGAGTTTCGGGCCGGGCGCGAAGGGGCGGATGGGCTCGCCGTTGAGCACCGCACCGCCTCCACGCACGGCAGAGAAACATTCGTCGCGGACCGGGTCGTAGATGACGCCCAGTGTCGCCTGTCCGTGCTCGACGAAGGCCAATGAGATCGAAAAGCCGGGGAATCCGCTGGCGTAGTTGCCGGTGCCGTCGAGCGGATCCAGGATCCAAACCCCGGCGTCGGCCTCGGCGAGGAGGCGGCGTTGATCCTCCGCCGTCATCTCTTCGCCCAACAGCGGTGTGCTCGGAAACTCCCGTGCGATGGCCTCGACGATCCGTGCCTGGGTTGCGAAATCCGCCTCGGTGACCAGACTACCATCGGTCTTCCGCTCGGCGACGATGCTGTGAAAGCGCGGCATGATCTCGGTGGCTGCGGCTTCGCGCAGGATGTCGCCGATCAGATTCGGGTCGGGTGTCATCTGGGATCTCTGGTTGGCTCGGTGTTGATGCGTACGTCCGAGGGCAGTTTGCCCGAGGCGCTCCCTGGCGGTAGAGGTGAGGCGGTCGCGGGGAAGATGCAACCGCGCGAGCGCACGCCGGCGCGACGGGGCGGCCTGACGATCGAGGTCGAGCAGACGTCTACGGAGGTCGAATCGGCCGAATTGCGTTAATCTTGCAGGCTTGTAAACGATCCGGAATCTTTGACCAGGAGTGCGTCGATGCCACTACAGCCCGTCATCCTCTCCGGCGGCTCGGGAACGCGCCTTTGGCCGCTCTCGCGCGAAGCCTACCCGAAGCAGTTTCTGGCGCTCACCAGCGAGCACACCATGCTGCAGGAGACGGTGCGTCGGCTCGACGGTCTCGACGAGGAGCATCCACGCCAAGCCGTCGGCCAGATCGATCCCATCGTGGTCTGCAACGAGGCCCACCGCTTTCTGGTCGCCGAGCAATTCCGCGTGATGGGGCGGCGTCCGACCGAGATCATCCTCGAGCCCAAGGGTCGCAATACCGCACCGGCGCTGACCTTGGCGGCCCTTTCGGCGATCCGAGGCGGGAGCGATCCGGTCCTGCTGGTGATGCCGGCCGACCATACCATCCGCAACGAGGTCGGTTTCCGAGCGGCCGTGGCCGATGCCTGCGTGATCGCGCGCGAAGGCGCAGTGGTGACCTTCGGAATCGTTCCGAGCAAGCCCGAGACGGGTTATGGCTATATCCGGCAGGGTCATGCCTATCGGATCGAGGGGCTGTCCGGGAACGCCTATCTGCTCAATGGCTTCGTCGAGAAGCCGGATGCCGAGACCGCCGCGGGTTATTTGGAGTCCGGCCAGTACCTTTGGAACAGTGGCATCTTCGTCCTGCGTGCATCGCTCTGGCTCGGGTTGATCGAGCGGTTCCGTCCGGATATCGCGCAAGCCGTGGCGAGTGCCTTCGAGGCGGCCACGCACGACGGGGATTTTCTCCGTCTGGATGCCGAGCACTTCGGCGCCTGTCCGAGCGACTCCATCGACTATGCGGTGATGGAGCCCTTGGCCCGGGATACCGGGGGTGCCAATCCGCCCGCGGTCGTGGTGCCCTTGGATGTCGGCTGGTCCGACGTCGGCGCCTGGTCGGCACTCTGGGAGGTTCGCGATCAGGACGCCGCCGGCAACGTGCTCGACGGCGATGCCTTCGTGCACGACGCCCGCAACAATCTGCTGATCGCCCATCACCGGATGCTGGCCGCCGTCGGGGTCGAGGACCTGATCGTGGTCGAGACCCCGGACGCGGTCCTGGTCGTGTCCAAAGAGCATGCGCAGGACGTCAAGGCGGTGACCCAGTTCCTGCAGCACGAGCAGCGCAACGAGTATCGCCACCACCAACGGGTCCATCGTCCCTGGGGGTCGTACGAGGCGATCGGGCAGGGGCCGCGCTATCAGGTCAAGCGACTGATCGTGAAGCCCGGCGAATCACTGTCGCTGCAGATGCACCACCATCGCGCCGAGCATTGGATCGTCGTCTCGGGGACCGCGCGCGTGACCTGCGAGGACAAGTCTTTTCTGCTCACCGAGAATCAATCGACCTACATCCCGGTCGGCTCGTCGCACCGCTTGGAGAATCCGGGCTCCATCATGCTGGAGCTGATCGAGGTCCAGTCCGGCGGCTATCTGGGCGAGGACGACATCGTGCGCTTCGAGGATCGCTACAACCGCGGGGCGAAGGAGACGCACTGATCGGCCGCGCTCGTAAGACCGTTGCGGCAGGCAAAGCCTCGGTAGCTTGTGACACCCGCCCTGCGGTGTCGCGCATACCCCGTGGCGCTCTGTGCCACGCGCCACGATGGCCGGAGTTACGAGCAAGGCCAAAACAGCTATACCCGTTACGCCTCGGTTCTACGGCTTTACGGTCGCTAAGTCACTCATGAGTTCGTTTCTAACCACTAACCACTAACCACTATCTCTGAAAACCGGGGCGAGGACGCCCCGGCTCCTGTAGAATCGTGGGTCTTTCCGAGCGGACCCTAACAGCCATGGGATTCAAATGCGGGATCGTCGGCCTGCCCAACGTCGGCAAGTCGACCCTCTTCAATGCCCTGACCAAGGCGACGATCGCGGCGGAGAATTACCCCTTCTGCACGATCGATCCGAACGTCGGCGTGGTGCCTCTGCCGGATCCGCGCCTCGATGTCCTCGCCGCCATCGTCAAGCCCCAGCGGGTGATCCCGACGACCATGCAGTTCGTGGACATCGCCGGCTTGGTCGCCGGCGCGTCCAAGGGCGAGGGGCTCGGCAACAAGTTCCTCGCCAACATCCGCGAGACCGATGCCATCGCCCACGTGGTGCGCTGTTTCGAAAACGACGATGTGGTGCATGTCGCCGGACGGGTCGATCCGCTGGACGACATTGAGGTCATCAACACGGAGCTCGCCCTCGCGGATCTGGAGTCGGTGACCAAGGCACTCGATCGCGCCGAGCGCATGGTGAAGACGGGCGACAAGAAGATCCTGGCGCGCAAGACCCTACTTGAGCAGATCCGCGATCAGCTCGACGCGGGCAAGCCGGTCCGCGCGATGGGCTTGGATGCCGAGGCGCTGCGCGAGGTCCGCGATCTCTTCCTGCTGACGGCCAAGCCGACCCTCTACATCGCCAACGTGGCCGAAGACGGCTTCGTCGACAATCCGATCCTGGACAAGGTCGTCGCGCTTGCCGCGTCGGAGGACGCCGAGGTGGTGCCCGTCTGCGCCGCCATCGAGGCCGAGATCTTCGACCTTGAGGACCAAGAGCGCGATGAGTTCCTCGCCGAGCTGGGGCTAACCGAGCCGGGTCTGAACCGCGTCGTGCGCGCCGGCTATCGCTTGCTGGGTCTGGACACCTATTTCACCGCCGGCGAGAAGGAGGTTCGCGCCTGGACCATCCCGTCCGGCGTGCGCGCCCCGCAGGCCGCCGCCGTCATCCACACCGATTTCGAGCGCGGCTTCATCCGCGCCGAGGTCATCGCCTACGACGACTTCGTCGCCTGCAAGGGCGAGCAGGGCGCCAAAGAGGCCGGTAAGCTGCGCTCCGAGGGCAAGGAATACATCGTCAAGGACGGTGACGTGGTCCACTTCAGATTCAACGTTTAAACCGCGCCCATCGCTCGATGCGATGTTCTTGGATGGGATCGGCCCCGGCAGACTGGTCGGCTGTTGGAGCCGGCGCGGTTTAAAGACGGTTCAAAAACAAGCAAAACAACCCGCCGAGAGAATTCCTATCGCCGACGGCAGATCAGCCGCGACCTGGCGAATCACCTTCATGGCTCGATCAGATAGATCTCGATCCGCCGGTTGCGCTCCCGCGCAGCGATTGTTCGATTGTCGGTGACGGGGCGGATTCCGCCGAATCCCGTGGCCTGAATGCGGTCGGGATCGATGCCCTTGTCCAATAAAGCCTCTCGCACCGATTGCGCTCGGTTTTGGGTCATCTGTTGGTTGCGCTGTGTGTTTCCCTTGCTGTCGGAATGTCCCTCGATCCGTGCGAGCATGTGCTCGTAGCGTATGAGGACCTTGGCGATCTCCCCGAGGACGCTCGGTGGCTCGGAGGCGAAGTCGGCCCCGTCAACCTTGAACGAAAGCTCGGGTTCACCGAGCGTGATCAGATGACCCTGCTCGGCCGCAAGGGCGCCAAGGAGCGCGAGTGCCTCGTCCAACCCGGCGCGATTGACAGCCGGAACCGCTTCGACGGGTGCGGGAGGCGTTGTCGCTGTCACAGGCTCCTCTGTGCTGCGATTCGCCTGCTGGATTAGGACATCGTCGATCCGCTTGCGATGCTCTTGTAGGGTCGCGACGTCTTCTTCAAGCCGCTGGATCTTCTTCTGCAATTCAGTCAGCGCGGCGTCCATCGCCACTCGATCCGCCTGTTTGTCGATAGAGTCAGGAGGCGTCTCGACCGCGCTCGTGACGGGGATGTTGGTGGTTTCGTCGGGCTCCCCGGAAACCACATCGATCGCGCTCGTGACGGGGATGTTGGCGGTTTCGCCGGGCTCCTCGGAAACCACGTCGATTGCGTTCGTGACGGGGATGTCGGCTGTCTCGTCGGGCTCCTCGGAAACCACGTCGATTGCGTTCGTGACGGGGATGTCGGCGGTTTCGTCGGTCTCCTCGGAAACCACAGGGATTGCCGGTGTGTCCGTATCTCGGCCGACGGACATCAGGAGACCGGCAAAAACTGCGACACCGAGAACGATCGATGCGAGGACCCATGCCGATCGCCTTGCTGGGGTTCTATCGGACATGCTGGCTCCTCGGGAGGTGGGTCGGTGCTCAACGCGGCATCGAGTGCGGCTTGGGGCGCGTCTGGCCTTGACCCGCGAAGGATAACAAAAGACTTGGCCGACGCGCATGTCTTCGCCGAGGCGAGAGGAGATAGGGGGCAATAGGGGACGGGGAAATAGGGGACGTACCACGAATTGTAAGCGGCAGCTCGTTCGCCCCGAGACCGCGGAACGACGGTGGTATCGTCGCCAACGGCAGGAAGAGCGTCAGCGGCGAGTCGGGCAAGGCGATGAAGCTGTGGTGACGGTAGAAGGCTGCTGCCGATTCGTCCTTCGCGTCCACCACCAGACTGAAGGCGGCGATCTCGGAGCGGGCGACACGTTCGAGCGCGTCGGCCAGCAGCGCGCCGCCGAGGCCCTGCCCCTGGAAGCTCCGATCGACTGCCAAGCGCCCCATGCGCACGGCCGGTACCGAAGGATAGCGCGGCAGCTTCTTGGATGTCGTGGCCGGGAGGTCGGCCAGCAAGATGCTCGCGGATGCCAGGGTGTAGTACCCCGCAATGCGCCCCTCTTGGGTGAGGGCCACGAAGGAGGCGGTCACCCTGCGGCGAATATCCCGGGTGATCTGGTGGCGAAAATAGCGATCCAGCATCGCCGAGGCGATTTCGAAGGTCGTGCGGTCATGTGCGGCTTCGATCGGTACGATGCGAAACGCCGCGCCGCTCACTGGGTGGCCACCAACCTACGGCGACGCTCGAAAGCACGCTCCAGGGAAGGGGTGGGCGGTGGCGGTGACAACAGGGCCTCTGCAAAGCGTTGGGAATCGGCCTGCGATAGCCGGATGACCTCGGCCTGCTCGATAGCGCGCTGGGCGGCCTCTTGGACGGCCGAAACCACGAAGTCGGTCATGGTGCGACCCTGGATCTCCGCGGCACGCTTAAGGTAATTTCCGCAAACTTCCATACCCGTAGGTTGTGCTGACGATAGGAAGCACAACTTGCGCCGACGGTTGGTTGTGCCTCGCACGGCTCGGCACAACCTACGCCCTTGGCATGAAGGTTTCCGGAATTCGCCTAAGCATCGCGTGCAGCTCGGTGCTGATTCGGGCCTCAAGGCGGGCGGTTGAAGTCGCTGATGGCATAACATGTTCCTCCTTGTCCTAAAGTACGGCAGATTGCCGTAAAGTTCCATCGCTCTAATCTAGCCCGCGGAGGGCGGAACCCGCGTAAGGCGGAACGGGATAGCGGTTCCGCCACCTGCCGCAAGCCACGGCGCCGGCCGGCTGATCTGGCGTCTGCCGGGAGGCTCCGGCATCGGAATGGTCGCCGGAATGGCGGATCGCCCTGGCGGGCATCCGCCCTCCGCCACTACGACGTATCGTCGATGGCGGTGTCAGTAGTGGTAGCGTCCCTGCAGGAATTCGATTCGATCCGCCTTTACCAGATAGATGCAGCGGTGCTCTTGGGTAATGCGTCGGGACCAGATGTCCGGGCCCAGGTATCTCAATGGCTCGGGATGACCGATTCCCTTGAAGGGATCTCGCAGAATGGCTGCCACCAGATCGAGCAGGCGCTTGGCCGTGCGCCGCTCGGTGCCAACCCAGTAGGAGAGGTCTTCGATAAACTCCGGGTGAAAGACCGCGACGCGCTTTCCTTCACCCTCCAAGACCGACTCGCTCCTCAAGCGCCTTTACCGTCATCGGTGCCAGGTCCTGCGAGCGAGCCCTGGCCAGTGCCGCGAGGAGTCGCTCGGCGTTTTTGGGGGATCGGAGCAGGTGGGCCGTTTCTAATAGGCTCTGCAGCTCGTCGGCCGCGATCATGGCGACCGCACCCCCGGAGCGGCGGCGCACCAAGATCACCTCACGGTCGTCAACCGCGCGATCCATCAGTGTCTTCAACTGCTCGCGAGCCTGCGTGTAGGTTGTCTCGATGGTCATGAATCTCACCCTTGCTTGTACAGAACTACTGTACGGATTGAGCCGGCCGTGTCAACATCCGGCAGCGCTTTGGCTGCTGTCCTGCACAGGCGACGCGAAGGGAACACACGATCCCGTGGAGCCCGCGTAAGGCGGAACGCAATCGCGGTTCCGCCACTTGCCGGAAGGCACGGAGGCGGCTGGGTGTTCTGGCATCTACCGAGAGGGAACAAAACGGGGTCGGGTCTTTCTTTTTGCCTCCAGCTGCTCTCGTGATCCATGCGGCGGGCTTTGGTCATCCTTTCGTCCAGGCCTCTTGGGTTCCCCGACCGGACGCGAGACTCCGGCCGCACCCCCTGGTACGCCGACTTCAGTCGGCACCCAGGGACGGCTGACTTCAGTCCGCCGCGCGGGCGCGCTCGGGCGACTGAAGTCGCCCGTCCCCGGGTGCCGGATGAATCCGGCGTACCCGGGCGGTCGCGGTCGGCAACCTGGTCACCGCCGATGTGGCCGAAACGATGATCAAGGCCATGCGGCGCACGGCGACCCCGCGTAAGGCGGAACTCCGATCGCCCGCTTCGGGCAGAACGCGATAGCGGTTCCGCCACTTGCCTGAAGCCACGGAGGTGGCTGGGTGTTCTGTCGTCTACCGAGAGGCTCCGGCATCGAGGTGGCCGGCCGAATGGCTGATCGCCCTATCGAGCATCCGCCCTTCGAGCGATCGGCTGGGGGAAGGCCAGATAGAGATCCTGACGGTCTTTGAGGGACATCGTCGGTTAGCGGTCGACGATCTGCCGTAGCGATCGGAACCCGTCCCTGGTTCCGCCCCGAAGGAGAAAGGCAACCGGGCGGAGTGGAACGATCCGATGAGTGCCCGGACGGCGGTGCTCGCGGCGATCCGGGACAACCCGGAGCATGATGTCTGGAATGACCTTTCGCGTCATTCGCCTCCGAGCAGGGCGTCGAGGTCCAGCTCGATCGCCTCGAAGGGCGGGATACGGGCGCGGCCCCGATCCTTCAGCGTCGCGATCGTGCGCCAGTCGCCGTCCGTCAGCGCGTGGGCGGACAAGATGCGCTCCTCGGGCCAAATCAGCCAGTAATGGGGTACGCGATGACGTTTCAGCAGGAGCGGCAGGGCCAACGTATCCTTTCTTTCGTGCCCGGGCGAAACGATCTCGCAGACCCAGTCCGGAGGCAGGTCGACAATCCCGTTTGGCGGCCTCGGTAGCCATTCCCGCCGCCAGCCGGCGAGGTCGTGCGACGGACACTCATGGGCCTCGTAGGCAACGCTGATCTCGGTGGCGAACCACCAGCCGCCGCCCGGGACTGCGCCGCGGCTGAACGGGTTCAGCTCGACGCGCAGGTTGCCCTGAGCGGCACCGTGGGCAAAACGCGCCATCGGTCGGCGCACGATCTCTCCGCCGATCAGCTCTACACGCTCTTCCGGCGACAGAAGGAGGTCATCGAGGGTCTTAAGCTTGAGCGCCTCCAAGGTTCGGCTCCGGCAATGGATGGATAGACGAGCATCTTCGCGCAATCGTCGCATCGACTCCAATTCACCCGCGTAAGGCGGAACGCGCGACAGAGAAGCCGGCAGCAAGGCGTCCCGAAGCGTCGGGGTCGCCGTATGGCCAATGGTGGGCGCACTGCGGAATCGTCATCGCATCTCTTGAGGTTGACGGCGTCGAGCCCGAAACGTATGATTCCGCGTCTTGTTTGGCTACGTAGCTCAGTTGGTTAGAGCATCGCACTCATAATGCGAGGGTCCCCTGTTCGAGTCAGGGCGTAGCCACCAAAATTCAGAGACTTAGGTTAGCCTGGTTTCGCCTCCTTCCGCCTCTTTCGTGTTCCTTTGTGGTACCTGAGCGATCGGCGCAAATTCGCGCCACGTCTCGCTTGGCGACCCATGCTGCGATTTGCCGTTACCTTGATGCTCGGCACGGGTCGGAGCCTATTCAGCCCGTTGTCGGCGCGTCGGCTCGGCCCAGAGCGGTCTTGGGTTACAGTCGGGTTTGGTACCTGGTGGTACCTTCGTGTACGGCCGGTTGGCGAGGCGACCCGATGCGATCAGGTCGCCCCGACCGGCTTAGGGGCCAGCTCGACCCGGACTGATGCCAGTGCGGCAACAAGGGAGAGGAACCCATATCCTCGGACGACTTCAACGCCAAATGGCAAGGCGTCACACTCACCGAGCGCCTCGGTTCAAGAGCACCTCATCGACATCGGTCGGTCGGCGAACGCCCTCAGCCAAGGGCCAGCTCGACCGGGTTTTTGCCATGTCGAGGAGAACCTCGGCCGAGGCCGGCGGGATCGAGCGAAACTCTCTTTTCCATAACACGGCAGGCTTCAATACGTTGGCTTTGGAGAAGTAGGAGCACTGGACCCGTGAACCACCAATCACTGTCGTCCTTCATCTGGTCCGTCGCGGATCTGCTGCGAGGGGACTACAAGCAGTCTGAATACGGGCGCGTGATCCTGATCTTTACGGTGCTGCGGCGCCTGGACTGCGTGCTCGCGGACACCAAGGATGCGGCGCTGGCGGAGTTTGCCGCGCGCGTCGAGGCCAAGCTCAACCCCAGGCCATTCCTGCTCAGGATCACCCAGCGCGGTTTCTACAACGTATCGCGGTTGGACATGAAACGCCTGATGGGCGATCAGGACCACATCGCCGCCAACCTTGAGCGCTACATCGACGGATTCTCTCCCGAGGTGCGTGAGATCTTCGAGCGCTTCGACTTCGTCACCCAGGTGGACCGGCTCCAGCGCGCCGGGCTGCTCTACCAAGTCACCGAACGCTTCGCGGCCATCGATCTGCACCCGGACAGGGTGGACAACCACCGGATGGGCCTGGTCTTCGAGGAACTGATCCGCCGCTTCGCCGAGATCTCCAACGAGACCGCCGGTGAGCATTTCACCCCGCGCGACGCCATCCGGCTGATGGTCAATCTGCTCTTCATCGAAGACGACGCGATCCTGACCCGTCCCGGCGTGGTGCGCACACTCTACGATCCGACGGCCGGCACCGGCGGCATGATCTCTATCGGCGAGGAGTACGTTGCCGAACTCAACCCCGACGCCCGCCTGACCCTCTTTGGTCAGGAACTCAATGCCGAGTCCTACGCCATCTGCAAGGCGGACATGCTCATCAAGGGGCAGGACATCAGCAACATCGTTTTTGGCAACACCCTGTCCGCCGACGGGCTGCTCGGTAAGCTCTTCGACTACATGCTCTCCAATCCGCCCTTCGGCGTAGAGTGGAAGAAGATCGAGGCGTTGGTGCGCAAAGAGCACACCGAGAAGGGGTATGCGGGACGCTTCGGTCCGGGGTTGCCGCGGGTCTCGGACGGATCGCTGCTGTTCCTCCTGCATCTTCTTTCCAAGATGCGCCCGGCGGTGGACGGGGGCAGCCGGATCGGCATCGTGCTCAACGGCTCGCCGCTCTTCACCGGCGGTGCCGGCTCCGGCGAGAGCGAGATCCGCCGTCACGTGCTGGAGAACGATCTGCTCGAAGCCATCGTCGCCCTGCCCACGGACATGTTCTACAACACCGGCATCGCCACCTACGTCTGGATTCTCTCCAACCGCAAGCCAGCGCACCGCCAGGGCAAGGTCCAACTGATCGATGCCGGTCACTTCTGGCAGAAGATGCGCAAGAGTCTGGGGAGCAAGCGCAAGGAGATGAACGAGGAGCACATCGCCCTGATCACCCGCCTCTTCGGCGATTGCACGGAGGCGAGCCTCGCCCTGGTGCTCGATGGCCGCGGCAAAGAGGTCGACCGGCGCGTGCTGATGCCCGGCGACAGCCCGCCGGTTGCCCCCGACGACGGGACCGGTCGCGCCAAGGTCCGGGTGGTGCCGATCTCGCGCATCTTCCGGACCCAAGACTTCGGTTACCGAACCATCACCGTGGAGCGCCCGTTGCGCGACGAGGCGGGCGAGATCGTGATCGGACAGAAGGGCAAACAGAAGGGCAAGCCCCAGCCGGACCCCAAGCTGCGCGACACCGAGAACGTGCCTCTCGCCGAGGATGTGGAGGCTTACTTCGCCCGTGAGGTCCTGCCGCATGCCCCGGACGCCTGGATCGACCACGACAAGACCAAGGTCGGCTACGAGATCCCCTTCAACCGCCACTTCTACGTCTTCGAGCCGCCGCGTCCGCTGGATGCCATCGACACCGATCTCGCTCGGGTCACCGATCGGATCAAGGCCAGGATCGAGGGGCTGTCCGGCTGACATTCACGCGTTCGCCACTCATAATAGGAACGTATCTACATCTCCCGCGGAGGCATCGCGATGACCATGACCACGCTCACCAGTCGCGAGTTCAACCAGGACACCGGCCGGGCCAAGAAGGCCGCCCAGAGCGGCCCTGTCATCGTCACGGACCGGGGCAAGCCGTCCTACGTCCTGCTCAGCATCGAGGAGTACCGGAGGCTGACCGGGGCGACCCGGAACTTGTTGGAACTGCTCGCGATGCCCGCTGACGCCGGGGACATCGATTTCGAGCCCCCGCGTCTGGACGGCGCGCTGGTCAGGGCGGCAGATCTCGACTGATGTATCTGCTCGATACGAATCTGGTTTCCGAGTTGCGCAAGGCGCGCACGGGCAGGGCTGACCCCGGCGTTGTAGCCTGGGCCGCGAGCGTCGGGGGCGAGGACCAGCACCTGAGCGTCATCACCGTTCTGGAGCTCGAACTGGGCGTCCAACTCCGTGAGCGACGCGATCCGAGCCAGGGCGAGATCCTGCGCGCCTGGTTGGAGCGACAGGTCCTCGTCGGCTTAGCCGGCCGCATCCTGCCCATCGACACCGACATCGCCCGCCGCTGCGCCGGACTGCATGTGCCGAACCGGCGCCCGGACCGCGACGCACTGATCGCGGCTACCGCCCTGGTACATGGTCTGACCGTGGTTACGCGCAATGTCCGCGATTTCGACGGCACCGGCGTCGCCCTGCACAACCCCTGGAGCGACCGGTGAGCTTCCCGCGCTATCCGGCCTACAAGGACTCCGGGGTGGAGTGGTTGGGGGAGGTGCCGGAAGGGTGGGCGGTTTGCGCGCTCAACTATCGATACGATGTGGCGCTGGGAAAGATGCTCGATGAAAAGCGCATAACAGGAAATCACTTAGCGCCGTACTTGCGAAACGTGGATGTGCAATGGGGCCGGATTAACATCGACGATCTGCCGGAAATGGACTTCAGCGGCAACGACATTGCCCGATACCGGCTGGATGCAGGGGATCTGCTCGTTTGTGAAGGAGGCGAAGTCGGCCGAGCTGCAATGTGGCGAGGCGCAATGCCAGAGTGTTACTACCAAAAAGCCTTGCATCGGGTACGGCCCAAAAACAAGCGGACCGACAATCCGGCGTTTCTGTACTACATCTTGGCTGCTGCCGCTTCTCGTTCGATCTTTGCGGAGTCAGGAGGGAAGTCGACCATCGCACACCTCACTGCGGAAGCCTTTCGGCGATATCGATTTGCTTTTCCTCCGAAGTCCGACCAAACCACCATCGCCACCTTCCTCGACCGCGAAACCGCAAAGATCGACGCCCTGGTGGCCGACTACCGCACCCTGATAGAGCTTCTCCAGGAGAAGCGCCAGGCGGCGATCTCCCATGCTGTCACCAAGGGCCTGGACCCGACGGTGCCGATGAAGGACTCCGGGGTGGAGTGGTTGGGGGAGTTGCCGGAGCATTGGAGGGTTGTCCGACTCGCTGAACTATTTCGCGAGGCCAACGACTCGGGCGAAGAGGATCTTCCGATCCTTACAGTTTCGATCCATCACGGCGTCTCAGACAAGGAGTACGAGGAGGACGAGTTGGAGCGAAAAGTCACCCGGAGTGATGATCGCTCGAAGTACAAGACCGTTCGCCCAGGCGATCTCGTGTACAACATGATGCGCGCGTGGCAAGGCGGATTTGGTGCAGTTGTTGTTAACGGTCTTGTCAGCCCCGCCTATGTGGTGGCGCGCCCGATAGTGCCGGTTAGCACGTCGTTCATTGAGCAAGTTCTGCGGTGTCCTACAGCCGTAGAAGAAATGCGCAGACGCTCTCATGGCGTAACCGACTTCCGCTTGCGCCTATATTGGCAAGAGTTCAGGGATATCAGAGTAGGAATGCCTCCGCTAGAGGAGCAAGCCGAAACCATGCGGTTGGTCCTAGACCAGACAGCGAAATTCGAGGGCCTCATCTCCGACGCCGAAGAAGCCATCTCCCTCCTCCAAGAACGCCGCACCGCGCTGATCTCCGCCGCCGTCACCGGCAAGATCGACGTGCGCGGCCTGGTGGCCATACCCGAGACTGACCTTGTCCGATCGTGCGGTTGACGGCATGATCCAGGGCACGATTCCTCTTCCGACCGAGACCGCCATGGGCACCATCAGCGCCAACGACCTCAAGACTAAGGGCATCGCCGCCATCGAAGCGGCCTTGGCGGGCCAACCCGAGGCGGTCGTCTCGGTGCGGGGCAAGGAACGGTTCGTGGTGATGGACCTCGACCACTACCGCTACCTCCGGGAATGCGAGCTGGAAGCCGCGCTGGCCCAGACCCGGGCGGACCTGACCAGCGGGCGCTTCGTCGAAGAGTCGGCGGATGCGCACCTGCGGCGCATCGCGGCCCCGGTGGAGGGCGATGGGTGAGCTACCGCCTGGTCTTCACAGCGCGCTACGAGAAGATCGAGGCCAAGTTCCTGCGCCGTCACCCGGATCTGCGGCCGCTCTACGGCAAGGCATTGCGGCTGCTGGAGGCCAATCCGCATCACCCGTCGCTGCGACTGCATCGACTTGAGGGACGTCTCCGCGATCTGCACTCGGCCTCCATCAACCTGTCCTATCGCATCACCCTGGAGCTGCTGGTCGAAGACCAACGGATCATCCTGGTCAACGTGGGCGACCACGAGACGGTGTACTGAGCCATGGCCACTCACCACGAGATCGCCTTCGAGAACGACATCTGCGACCACCTGCACGATCACGGCTGGCTCTACGATGGCCCGCAGGATCACCAGAATTACGATCGCAAACGCGCTCTGTATCCGGCCGACCTCATCGCCTGGGTGAAGGCGAGCCAGCCCGAGGCATGGGAGTCCCTGGAGAAGCGCCACGGTGCCGCCGCAGCGGATACGCTGCTCACGCGCGTGCGCGCCGAGATCGACGCCCGCGGCACCCTGGATGCCCTGCGTTACGGGGTGTCGATCCTGGGGGTGAAGAAGCCGATCGCGCTCGCCCAGTTCAAGCCGGCCTTCGGGGTGAATCCCGAGCTTCAGGCCCGCTACGCCGCCAACCGTCTGCGGGTGGTGCGACAACTGCGCTACTCCGTCCACCACGAGAACAGCCTGGACCTGGGGCTGTTCCTGAACGGCATCCCGGTCGCCACCGCGGAACTCAAGACAGACTTCACCCAGTCGGTCGAGGACGCGGTGAACCAGTACCGCTTCGACCGGAACCCCAAGCCGAAAGGCCCCGATGGCAGCGGGTCCAAGGCCGAGCCCCTGCTGTCCTTCCCCAACGGCGCCCTGATCCACTTCGCGGTCAGCAACTCCTACGTCCGGACGACCACGCGCCTTGCAGGTACCGAGACGCACTTCCTGCCGTTCGACCAGGGCGACGGCGGCGCTGCAGGCAACCCAGTGAATTCGGCCGGCCATCGCACCGCCTATCTCTGGGAGCAAGTTTGGCAGCGGGATTCCTGGCTGGAGATCCTCGGGCGCTATGTGATCGCCCGACGCAGCGCCAAGAAGCAGATCGAGCGGGTCATCTTCCCGCGCTATCACCAGCTCGATGCGACCCGCAAACTGGTGGCCGCCGTGGTGGCCGAGGGTGCGGGCGGACGCTACCTGATCCAGCACTCGGCCGGCTCGGGCAAGACCAACACCATCGCCTGGACAGCCCATTTTTTCGCAGACCTCCACGATGCGAACGACCACAAGATCTTCGATTCGGTGATCGTGGTCTCCGACCGCACGGTCCTTGATGACCAGCTCCAAGAGGCGATCTTCGACTTCCAGCGCACCACCGGCGTGGTGGCGGTGATTACCGACAAGCAGGGCAGCAAGAGCAGCGCCCTGGCGGAGGCACTGGCGGCGGGCAAGAAGATCATCGTCTGTACCATCCAGACCTTCCCCTGCGCGCTTGCGGCGGTGCGGGAGCTGACGGCGACACAAGGCAAACGCTTCGCGGTGATTGCCGACGAGGCGCACAGCTCTCAGAGCGGCGAGTCGGCGGCTAAACTGAAGGAAATTCTCTCCCCCGAGGACATTGCTGACCTCGCCGACGGCGGCGAGGTCAGCAGCGAGGACATCCTGGCCGCCCAGATGGCGGCCCGCGCCAGCGACTCCGGCATCACCTTCGTGGCCCTGACCGCGACGCCGAAGGCGAAGACCCTCGAACTCTTCGGCCGATTGCCGGACCCGAGCAAGCCTGCGGGGGAAGACAATCTGCCGGAAGCCTTCCATGTCTACTCCATGCGCCAGGCGATCGAGGAGGGCTTCATTCTCGACGTGTTGCGCAACTACACCCCCTACAGCCTGGCGTTCAAGCTCGCCACCGGGGGGAAGGAACTGGACGCGCGGGCGGTCGAGCGCGCTGCGGCCATGCAGGGTCTGATGCGCTGGGTGCGCCTGCATCCCTACAACATTGCCCAAAAGGTCCAGGTGGTGGTGGAGCACTACTGGTCCGTCGTGGCCCCGCTGCTGGACGGGCAAGCCAAGGCCATGGTCGTACTCGGCAGCCGCGTGGAGGCGGTGCGCTGGCAGATCGCGATGACCAAGTACATCGCTGAGCAGCGCTATCCCCTGGGGGTGCTGGTGGCCTTCTCCGGGGAGGTGAACGACCCGGAGTCAGGCCCGGATCCCTTCACCGAGCGCGGCAAGGCCCTCAACCCCGGGCTCAACGGGCGCGACATCCGCGACGGCTTCAAGAGTGGCGACTACCAACTGCTCCTGGTGGCGAACAAGTTCCAGACCGGCTTCGACCAGCCGCTCCTCTGTGGGATGTACGTGGACAAACGCCTGGCCGGGGTGCAGGCGGTTCAGACCCTCTCGCGGCTGAACCGTGCCCATCCGGGCAAGGACATCACCTACGTCCTGGACTTCGTCAACGACCCCGCCGAGGTCTTGGCGGCCTTCCAGCCCTACTACGAGACCGCGGCGCTCTCGGACGTCACGAATCCCGACCTGGTGTTTGATCTGCGCGCCAAGCTCGACGCCGCGGGCCACTACGACGACTACGAGGTTGCGCGCGTGGTCGCGGTCGAGCTGGACCCCAAGGCGACACAGAAGCAACTCAGTGCCGCCGTGGAGCCCGTGGCCGATCGTCTCGTCAAACAGTACGCCGCCGCCAAGAAGGCGCGGACGGCGGCCAAGGCACAGCAGGATGCCAAAGCCGAGCAGGAGGCCCGCGAGACCATGGACGCCCTGGTGCTCTTCAAGCGCGACATCGGCACCTACCTGCGGGTCTACACCTTCCTGTCGCAGATCTTCGACTACGGCATCACCGACATCGAGAAGCGGGCGATCTTCTTTCTCCGGCTGTTGCCGCTCTTGGACTTCGGGCGCGAGCGCGAGACGGTCGATCTGTCGAAGGTCCGGCTCACGCACCATGCGCTGCGCGGCAAGTCCCAGCGGAATCTCGCCTTGGGTATCGGAGACGGGGACGACCCGGCGGACTATCTGCTCAAGCCGATGAGCGCGACCGGGTCGGGCGAGGTGCAGGACCCCGAGAAGGTCCGGCTGGCCGAGATCATCAAGGCCCTCAACGACCTCTTCGAGGGCGTGCTCACCGACGAGGATAAGCTCTTGTATGTTAATGAGGTTCTAAAGACCAAGCTCTTGGAGTCGGGGATCCTGGTGCAGCAGGCGCTGAACAACAGCAAGGAGCAGTTCGCCGCCTCGCCGAATCTGGACGACGAACTGACCAACGCCATCATCGACGCCCTCGACGCGCATACCGCCATGGGCCAGCAGGCGCTCAATTCCGAGCAGGTGCGCGAGGGAATCAAGCGGGTACTACTCGGCCCCGGACAACTCTGGGAGGCGCTGCGGGTGCGTTGAGGATCAGTCCGGGACCGCGACCCCGAACGCATCCATGCCGTCGGGGTTGGCTACGCTCCCGCAATCGCCGACTTCGGCGGGTGCGACCGGATAGCCGGCCTCTCGCACCAGCAGGCGGGCAGCGGCGTAGGTTGATGCGGTGCCGACGCACACGGGATGATGAAGCTGGCCTCGGGAATCGAGGCGAACGACGATCACGTCGCGCGCGGTACCGTCCAGGCGGGATTGACTGCTGCTCATGCTCCTTGCTCCTTGAGTGTGTGCCTGACATGCATGGCGATTGTGCGCCTCGATGGCCGCGACGGGGAGTAGAGCAAAGCCATCAATCGATGATTTTCCATGACCTCAGCCGGCCTTGCTCGTAACCCCGGCCATCGTGGCACCTGGCGCAGAGCGCCACGGGCATGCGTGACACCGCAGAGCGGGTGTCACGAGCGAACAAGTGGTCGAGGGCTCTACTCGTTGTCGTTGTCGTTGTCGTAATCGGATTCCGGACGAACACGACAACGACAACGTCACCGATCGTCAGCACAAGCGATCGGGATCGAATTTTCGGCAAATCCACTCAGCGCAGCACAAACCAGCCGATCGCCCCGCAGGCCAGGATGAGGATGGCGGGGTTGATGCGCTTCCAGAACAGCAGCAGGACGCTCGCCAGACCGAATCCCTGGGTCATGCCGTTGAACCAGAGCGGTCGATCCATGTTGAAGCTGGCTGTCTTGCCCACGGCATCGACGCCCGCGAGCGTCAACGCGATCGTGATGGGTGCCAGTCCGTGTCCGGGGCTCCTTGGGTCCACCCGTTTTGATCTAAGTCAAGGATACCGGGGTGTGCCCTCTCCAGACTGGGCGCCCCTTCATCGACCCCAACGATCGACACCGATCCGGGGGAGCGACAAGGGCACCTTGATCCCGATCCGATTCAGAGGCACCCATGCACTGCAACCAATGCGAACAGACCTACCATAAGACCGGCTGCGTCACCTCCCCCGGGATGTGCGGCAAGGACGCCGATGTCCAGTCCCTGCAGGAGATGCTGCTCTACGGTCTGAAGGGGATGGCTGCTTACGCCCACCATGCGCGGCGTTTGGGCAAGTCCGACGAGAGGGTGTCGGCCTTCATCGAGGAGGCGCTCTTTGCGACCATGACCAACGTTAATTTCGACGTGAAGAGTCTGCTCGAATATTGTCTGGAATGCGGACGGATGAATCTGCGCGTCATGCAGATGCTCGATGAAGGTCATATCGATGCCTTCGGCAAGCCGGCACCGATCAAGGTGAAGGAGGGGACGCAAGCGGGCCGCGGCATCCTGGTGACCGGTCATGATCTGGCGGACCTGCGGGATCTGCTCGGGCAGGTCGAAGGGACCGACATCAAGGTCTACACGCACGGCGAGATGCTGCCCGCGCACATGTATCCCTTCTTTCAGAACCACCCGAACCTGGTCGGGCATTACGGCGGTGCTTGGCAGAACCAGAAGCGCGAGTTTGCGGCCTTCCCGGGTCCGGTGGTGGCGACGACCAACTGTGTTCTGATCCCGCCTGCGAGCTACAAGGGTCGGCTCTTCACGACCCGCGGGACGGCGGTTCCCGATGGCCAGCGGGTGCTCGGCGGGGATTATTCCGAGGTGATCGCCGAGGCCATGCGTTGCGAGCCCTGCGAGGAACGGATGACGGGTGAGTCGACCGTCGGTTTTCATCGCACGGTGCTCTTGGATCATGCACAGACGATCGTCGACGCGGTGAAGGCGGGGCAGATCAGCCGGTTCTTCGTGATCGGCGGATGCGACGGGGCGGATCCGGGTCGCAACTATTTCAGCGACTATGCGCAGGGCACACCGGATGATTCGTTCATTCTGACCTTGGGCTGCGGCAAGTACCGGATCCGCGATCATGAATACGGCGAGCACCTCGGCTTCCCGCGTCTAATGGACATGGGCCAATGCAACGACGCCTACGGCGCCATCGCGGTCGCATCCGCCTTGGCCGAGGCATTCGAGTGCAGCGTCAACGAGCTGCCGCTGACCCTGGTCATCAGTTGGTTCGAGCAGAAGGCGGTCGCTGTTCTGCTGACCTTGCTGAGCCTCGGAGTCAAGGGGATCACCCTGGGTCCGAACGCGCCGGCCTTCGTTTCGCCGAACGTCTTTGCGATCTTGCAGGAACGATTTGATCTTCGTTTGAGCGGGAATGATGCCTAAGGGGATCTTCGGCTTGCCATGAGCGCTTAGGCGAAATCCGGAAATCCTTCTATCAAGGTAGTAGGTTGTGCCGAGCCGTGCGAGGCACAACCAACCGTCGGCGCAAGTTGTGCTTCCTATCGTCAGCACAACCTACGGGTCTACGGGTGGGGAAACTGCCGGAACTTGCTTTAAACGCACCCGGTCGGCTTCGGCAATCCACCCCACTTGCAGATCAGCTTCATCGGCCCCTTCCTGAAGATGTCGTAGAGGTCTTTGGTCGAGACCTTCTGCTTCTTGGCGAAGATGCGGATCGGCGGGACGACGCCGTCGGCCTCGTACATGGTCCTTGCCTCACGGATGAATCCCATCACCTGCTCGGTCATCTCGAATTCATCCGACTTGGCCAGCTCGATGGCGATCTCTTCGCTCCAGTCATCGCGATTGAGGAGAAAGCCTTCGTTGTCGAGAGGGACGCTCAGTGCTTCGGTCATGGGTACGGCTCCAGGATTGTGTTCCAGCGAAGATTTACGATTCACGCCAATGGTGGTGGCGAGGCGTGCCGATACAAGTCGTTCGTGACTTGCCGGCCCGTCCGCGCGTCAGCTCGCCCGGCCGGCCTGGATCGCCTCCAGCACACCGTCCCAGAATCGGATGCGTGCGCAGATCGCCTCCTCGGCCGCGGTTTCGGCCTCGTCGATCCGTTTTGGGTCATCGCCGCAGAGCTGCTCGAGCAGTTTCATCGACAGGGGGCCGTGGAAGTCCTCGTCGAGGTGGATATGCCGGTTCAGGTAATGATGGAAAATGGGCGCCTGCGCCTCGGTGATCCGCATCTGCTCGAGGAACTGCCTGAACATGCCGGGAATCAGCTTCTCGCGTCCGAGGGCCAGTGCGGCCGCGACCAGATGGGGTTTGTCTTCGCGGATGAAGCAGAAGGTGGTCTCGGAGAAATAGCGCGACGGCAGCGGGACCATCGATGCGTAAAGTGCCTTGTCGACACCCTGCTCGGCGACCAGATCGAGGAAGCGTCTCGGCATCTCGCCGTCGGCGCCGATCTCGGTCATGGCGCGACAGTACAGCTCGAAATGGCTGGCGTGCTCGATGCCGCCACCGGGGAGCGGCACGCTGTCGGATTCCTCTTCGAGCACAAGCTGGTTGATGAAATAGCGCACACCCGCGTCACCATGCGGCATCCATGGCACCGTGACGGGTGCGATTCGGGCCTGCAGGTACTTGATCAAGGACATGAAGTCCCAGACCGAGAAGATATGGTGACTCATGAAGACCTGGAGGTCCTCGATACGCTCGATGGCGCCGTAGATCGGATGTGCGTTGAGCTGTTCCTGCAGGGGCCGGATGTGGTCCAGGTTCAGTGATGCCATGAGTCCCGTCCTCGTTATTTCAGTATTTCAGTCGACACTGAATCGACAATATAAGGCGTTCCGGCTAGAAATCTCCAGTACGAGGCGATGAGTGCCTGATCGATGTCATCGCGGGCGGGGAATCTTCCGATTAGCCTGGTCTCGGGCCGGGATGCGATCCCGGCGAGACGTGTCGCGATGGAGTCGGGCAGGATGACGGATGATCGGGTCGGACGGTTTTTCGCGGGATGACGGGCTCCGCTTACGCGCTCGCGTTCGTCGTCGGGCTGCTGAGTGCCATGCACTGTATCGGCATGTGCGGCGGGATCAGCGGTGCCTTGAGCTACTCGCTGCCGGCGCAGACGCGCAATGATCGCGGACGGCTCGGTCTGTTCGTGCTGGCCTTCAACCTGGGGCGGATCGCCAGCTATGCCGCGGCCGGGGCCGTCTCGGGTGCATTCGGGGCCGCGCTGCTCGGCTCGGGCGCACCAGCCTGGCTGTTCGAGTGCGTGCGCTGGTTGGCCGCCGCCATCATGATCGGCATCGGGCTCTATATCGGGGGTTGGTTCCCCCGGTTCGCGAGGATCGAACGGCTCGGACTGCCTCTTTGGCGGCGGCTCGAGCCGCTCGGCCGACGCCTTTTGCCGGTGACCACGCTGCCGCGTTCCGTCCTGTTCGGCATAGTCTGGGGGTGGTTGCCTTGCGGGCTGGTCTACAGCATGCTTCTGAGCACGCCCGCGCAAGGCGGTGTTCTGGCCGGGGCGCTCTACATGGCCCTGTTCGGTGCGGGGACCTTGCCGATCTTGGTACTGGGGGGCCTCTTTGCCGGACAGCTCTTTCGGCTCGGTCAGGATCGACGCTTTCAGGCCATGGCCGGTATCGGCGTGATCCTGCTTGGGCTCTTGACCTTCATCGTCAACGGATAGAGCCGGACGTACCCGAGAGGGCGCCGCGAGCGCAGTCGAACCTATACGAGCACAAAGCAAACGATTTCGGATGGGGTGTCATGACGACTCTGATTGGCCGGTCTCCCGACTTTAATCGACTCCGCAATGCCCTGGCGATGGTTGCCGCGACGGATGTGGGCGTTCTCCTGTTGGGCGAGCCCGGCACCGGAAAAGAGACCCTGGCGCGCGAGATCCATGCGAGCAGCGCCCGTCGCGATGGCCGGTTCGGCATGCTCGCCTGCACCGGGGCACCGCCCGACGCGCTCGATCGATGCTTATCGACGTTTGCGCAGGACGCACCGGGGACCTTCTATCTGGATGAGGTCGGTGATCTGAATGCGGCGGATCAGGCGCGCCTGCTGCACCTCATCGTCGAGCAAGACGCCGCCCGCGACGGGTCTCCTTTCGGATCAAAGCTGAGGATCATCGCGGCCTCGGCCTTGGACCTCGATCGGCTGGTCCTGCAGGGGGCGTTTCGGCGCGATCTGTATCTGCGGCTCTGCGTCGTTCCGCTGGAGGTGCCGCCGTTGCGTGCACGGGCGCTCGATATTCCGGCGCTGACGCAACACTTCATCGCGACGGCGGCGGCGCGACATCGTCTCGATCCGCCACGGCTGAAGTCCGGTGCGGAGCGCCTGCTGCGCCGCTACACCTGGCCGGGCAATCTGCGCGAGCTTGCCAACCTGTGCGAGCGTTTGGTCATCCTCCTGCCCGGCACCGAGGTGGGTCCCGAGAACCTACCCGGGGAGGTGGTGCGAGGGGCGCCGCAGTCGGAGACCGACATCGGTTTCTCGCTCCCGCCGCACGGGATCGATCTCAACGACCTGGAGGCGGAGCTGATCCGCCAAGCCCTCTCGCTGGCCGGCGGGAACAAGAGTCGGGCCGCGCGTCTGCTCGGGTTGACCCGGGATACGCTGTTGTATCGGCTCCAAAAACACCTCATCAGCTAAACCGCGCCCCGGAGTTGTCCGGCGATGTTGCGATGTGGCGATAGGTTGGAGCGGTTCCCGACAGTCGGCACTGGACGCGGTTTAGGAAATAGGAAAATAGGAAAATAGATATTCCTGAACCGCGTCTCGACCGGCGGCGCTGGAATGCGCCACGCCGAGAGGTTGCTCGAAAGGATGCATGGACCGCCGACGCGGTTCAGTACGGTTCAGTGTAGCCGCTGACCGCTGCACCATGTGTCGAAGTAACGTTGCATCACCTCGCGGACGTGCGCGGGGTAGTTGAGCGCCTCCATTTGTCCCATACCCTCGCGGAAGAAGTAGGGGGCATGATCGGGCAGTTGCTCTCCGATGGCGTCGAACGCCTCTTCCATCAGGGCGGGCTGATGGCTGCGCGTAGCGACGATCCCGCGATTGATCAGGAGCACGAGCCAGGGATCGGTCGGGTCACTCGGGTCCATGCCTTGGATGCGGTCCGCCCCGATGCCCTCTGCAATCTCGCCCATCAGACCATAGAGCTCGGCCAATTCATCAGGTTGTTTCAAGTGGTTTGCGAGGGTGGCCAGAGCATTGACCACCTCCTCGGGGTGTTGCAGCTCGCAGCCCCGGCGCAGCATCCAGCACGCGAAAGGGACAGAGAGGATCGCGATGGCTTGTGCCTGCGACTCAAGGTTCAGGCGGCTCGCGACCTCGCGGAGCTGACGCAGCAGGCCCAGCCCATGCTCGAGCAGGGCGTCGGGTTCCACGCCGGTGACCGTGCGCAACACCTGTGCCGACTCGCCGCGCGACTCGGCCTCGCCGGCGCGAACGGCGTCGAGCAGTTGCGCGAGTCCGCTCAGCAACACCTGGGGTGCGGGCTCGACCGCTTGCTCCGAGTCGTCGTAGACGCGCTGGATCTCGTCGCCGAGTCGCACGAGCTCGTCCGCAATATCGCTGAGGTCGACCTTCGGGAGCATGGGCTGATCATCCTGGCAACTTGAAGAAACCGAGGTCGGATCGACCGATCCGGCCTGCATCCTGGAGCAGTGCGGCATCGGTCCGTTGCAAGCGGACTCCGACCGCCTTACCTGGAAATATAGCAAGCACGATCATCCCCGTCTCGCGCGCGGCCTCTCGTCGGCTCGAGGCAAGCACCCGCGGGATCGGTTAGACTAGAGCGATGATAAAAAGCCCCGATCTTCACAGTCATTCGACAGCTTCCGACGGCACCCTCACCCCCGACGCGCTGATGCAGCGGGCGTGCGCGGCCGGCGTACGTGTCATCGCCCTCACCGATCACGATACCACCGAGGGCTTGGCCGAGGCGAAAGCTGCGGCCGATGCGCTCGGCCTTCGGTTTATCCCGGGGGTGGAGATCTCGGTCACCTGGGGCGGCCGCACCGTCCATCTGGTCGGGCTCAATGTCGATCGCGACCACGTCGAGCTTCAGGCGGGCCTGACTCGGCTCCTCGCCTATCGCGGCTGGCGTGCCGAGGAGATCGGGCGCCGTCTAGCCAAAAAGGGCATCGAGGGCGCCTACGACGGCGCGAAGGCATTCTCGAACGGTCGTCTGATCGGACGCACCCATTTTGCCCGCTTTCTGGTCGGGCAGGGCCACGCGCTCGACCTGCGGGATGTCTTCAACCGTTATTTGGTCAACGGCAAGCCCGGTCATGTCAGCGGCGAGTGGGCGACGCTCGAAGAGGCGACGCGATGGATTACGGGTGCGGGCGGTCAGGCCGTCATCGCGCATCCGGCGCGCTACAAGCTCACGCGCACCCGCCTGCTGAAGCTGCTCGGCGAGTTTCGCGAGTGCGGCGGAGTGGGGCTGGAGGTGGTCTCCGGGAGCCACAGCCGGGACGAGGTCTCCGATTTCGGTTGCCTTGCGCGCGACCAGCGCATGCTTGCCTCTGCCGGTTCCGACTACCATGGCCCTGAGAATCCCTGGATCGATCTGGGGCGTTTGCCTGCCCTGCCGCCGGTCTGTACGCCGATCTGGCACGACTGGCCCGAGCTCGACGAGGAGCCGAGTCTCCGTCGCGTCGCTGTCGGTTGATCTCGGGCCATGGCGCAGTTTTTTCAGATCCATCCCGCGAATCCGCAGACGCGTCTGATTCGTCGCTCGGTCGAAATCCTGCTCGAAGGCGGTGTTATTCTCTATCCGACCGACTCCTCCTACGCGCTCGGCTGCCAGATCGGCGAGAAGTTCGCGATGGAGCGGATCCGGCGCATCCGCAAGCTCGACGACAAGCACAACTTCACCCTGGTCTGTCGCGATCTGTCCGAGATCACGACCTATGCGAAGATCGACAATCAGGCGTTTCGGTTGCTCAAGAGTCTCACGCCCGGCCCCTACACCTTCATCCACGAAGCGACCAAGCAGGTCCCGCGGCGGCTGCTTCATCCCAAGCGCAAGGCGATCGGCATCCGGGTGCCGGACAACGAGATCTGCCGCGCACTGCTCGGCGAGCTCGACCAGCCGATCCTCAGCACCACGCTGATCATGCCGGGCGACGATCGACCCCTGACCGATCCCGAGGAGATGCGCGAGCTACTCGACAAGCAGGTCGATCTCATCATCGACGGGGGGTTCTGCGGTTTGGAGCCCACCACCGTGGTCGACATGACGGCGGATCCGCCGAGCCTCGTGCGGCTCGGCAAGGGCGATGCGACCTTGTTCGATGAATGACCCGCGGTACCGGCGCGCGGTGGGTATAATGCCGCGATGGAAGCCCTGAACCCTTACCAACTGCTGGCCGTCCTCGTCATCCCGGTGCTGTTCGCGATCACGGTCCACGAGGCCGCGCACGGCTGGGTCGCGAGTCGGCTCGGTGATCGGACCGCGCTGATGCTCGGTCGCGTGACCTTCAATCCGATCAAGCATATCGATCCGATCGGCACCATCCTGGTTCCGCTCGTGACCTTCTTTCTGGTGGGATTCCTGTTCGGATGGGCCAAGCCGGTGCCCGTCAACTGGCGCAACCTACATCATCCGCGTCGCGACATGGCCCTGGTGGCGGTCGCGGGTCCCGGCGCAAATCTGCTGATGGCGCTCTTCTGGGGTGGAATGATCAAACTGGGTGTGCTGCTGCTGCCGGCCAGCGAATGGATTGCGCTGCCGTTGATCTATATGGGCTCCGCCGGAATTCTGATCAACGTCTTCCTGATGGTCCTGAACCTGGTCCCTCTGCTGCCGCTCGACGGCGGGCGCGTGCTGAACGCCTTGCTTCCGCCGAAGGTGGCAGTGCAGTTCTCCCGACTGGAACCCTTCGGTCTCATCATCCTGTTGGCGTTGTTGATCACCGGGCTCTTGGGCGCCGTCCTGCTTCCGATCGTGATCGGGATCGTGGGCCTGCTCCCCGGCTCGGCGATCGTGATAGAGCTCTTCTTCGTCTGATTACGAGGCTGCCAAACCTTGACTTCCGTCTCAGCACACCACTCGCGCGTTCTCTCCGGGATGCGTCCTACGGGCCGTCTCCATCTCGGGCACTATCACGGTGTCCTGAAGAACTGGCTGGAGCTTCAGCACGAATTCGAGTGTTTCTTCTTTGTCGCCGATTGGCATGCCTTGACGACGCACTACGAGGATCCCTCGATCATCCCGACGAGTACTCGCGAGATGGTGATCGACTGGTTGGCCGCCGGGATCAATCCCGGCTCGGCGACACTCTTCATTCAGTCGCGCGTCCCGGAGCATGCCGAGCTGCATCTGCTGCTCTCTATGATCACGCCGTTGGGCTGGCTGGAGCGGGTGCCGAGCTACAAGGACCAGCAGGAGAAGCTCAAGGAGCGCGATCTTGCGACCTACGGATTTCTCGGCTATCCGCTGCTCCAGAGCGCGGACATCCTCATGTACAAGGCCGGGCAGGTCCCGGTCGGCGAGGACCAGGTCGCCCACGTCGAGCTGACACGCGAGGTCGCGCGGCGCTTCAATCACATCTACGGTCGCGAGGCCGGCTTCGAGGAGAAGGCGGAAGAGGCCAAGCGCAAGATGGGCAAGAAGAACGCCAAACTCTTCGACGGGCTGAGGCGCCGCTATCAGGAGCAGGGCGATCAAGAGGCATTGAGCGTTGCCCATGCGCTTTTGGAAGGTCAGGGCAACATCACCCTGGCCGATCGCGAGCGACTGCTCGGCTATCTTGAAGGCGGCGGGCGCGTCATCCTGCCCGAGCCGATGCCGCTGCTGACCAAGGCGTCCAAGATGCCGGGTCTGGACGGGCAGAAGATGTCCAAATCCTACGGCAACACCATCGCCCTGCGCGACGAGCCGGCCGATGTCGAGAAGGCGCTGAGGACCATGCCGACAGATCCGGCCCGCGTGCGCCGGACCGATCCGGGCGATCCGGAAAAGTGCCCGGTCTGGCAGTTCCACTTGGTCTATTCGAACGATCAGGTGCGCGATTGGGCGCAGCAGGGCTGCCGTTCGGCCGGCATCGGCTGTCTGGAATGCAAGCAGCCGGTGATCGACGGAGTGCTCGCCGAGCTGATGCCGATGCAGCAACGTGCCCGGGAATATGCCGCTCAGCCTGAGCTGCTGCGCAACGTCATCAACGACGGCTGCGAGCGTGCACGCGACGTCGCGCACGAGACGCTTGAAGAGGTTCGGCACGCGATGTCGTTGGTCATGAGCTAAGGCGATTTCCGCAAACTTCCATACCCGTAGGTTGTGCTGACGATAGGAAGCACAACTTGCGCCGGCGTTTGGTTGTGCCTCGCACGGCTCGGCACAACCTACGCCCTTGGCATGAAGGTTTCCGTAATTCGCCTAAACTGCGCCCGGTTCATCAAGGTGTTCACTTTATTTCTGAATCGTCACTAAGTCAGGCGATGGGACAATAAGGCTACCTCTGCCACAATTGTCGTTGTCGTTTCCGATTACGACAGCGACAACGATTGAATTCGGTGCTCGATTTATTCCCGACGCGTGACCTAGAGCCTCGAAGCAAAGCGCTGCGCCGTTGTTGCGTGGTTGAGAGCCTTCACTTTTTTAGGGACTTGAGTATGGCGGACGAGGGCGCAGACCGTCAGCCGCCGCCGGGGCAACAGCAGGAGATGCCACTCGAGGTGGCGCCCTTCGCGATGGTGCGGGGTTTGCCCTTCATGACCTTGCCTGTGGATCTCTATATCCCGCCGGATGCGCTCGAGATCTTTCTGGATGCCTTCGAGGGACCGCTGGATCTGCTGCTCTATCTGATCAAGCGACAGAATCTCGACATCCTGGATATCCCGATCGCGGCCATCACCGCCCAGTACATCGAATATGTCGACCTGATGACCGAGCTGCGCCTGGAGCTGGCGGCGGAGTACCTGGTGATGGCCGCGATGCTGGCCGAGATCAAATCCCGGATGCTCCTGCCGCGTGTGCAGGCCGTGGAGGAGGAGGGCGATGATCCGCGTGCCGAGCTGGTGCGTCGACTCCAAGAGTACGAGCGGTTCAAGCAGGCGGCGCAGGATCTGGATGCACTTCCCAGGCTCGAGCGCGACGTCTTTGCCGTCCGCGCCGAGGTGCCGCCCGGCCATGTTCAGCGCGTCCCGCCGGATGTCGATTTCCGTGAGCTGCTCCTGGCCATGCGCGACGTCATGGCGCGCGCGGATCTCTTCACCCGCCATCGGGTCGAGCGCGAATCTTTGTCGTTGCGCGAGCGTATGTCGTGGGTGCTCGAGCGTTTGAGCGACGGAGGATTTCTCGCCTTCACGGATCTCTTCGATGTCACCGAGGGGCGCCCCGGTGTCGTGGTGAGCTTTCTCGCCCTCTTGGAGCTGATCAAGGCAGCGACCTTGGAGCTGGTCCAGGCCGAGCCGTTCGCGCCGATCCATGTGCGCCTGCGCGAGACGGCGGCGGGCGAGATCCTCGACGAGGCGGAACTTGCTTAAACGGATCGTAGAAGCCGCGCTGGTCGCCGCGGGCGGGCCACTGACGCTGGATCAGCTCCTTGCGCTTTTTCTGGACGACGAACGCCCGTCGCGTGCCGATCTGCTCGGGGCCATCGCCGCGCTTCAGGATGACTATGCCGAGCGCGGTCTGGAGATCGTCGAGGTCGCCGGCGGCTGGCGCACCCAAGTCCGCGCGAGCATCGCCCCATGGGTCGCACGCCTCTGGGACGAGCGCCCGCCGCGCTATTCGCGTGCCTTGCTCGAAACGCTCTCGTTGATCGCCTATCGCCAGCCGATCACCCGCGGCGAGATCGAAGACATCCGCGGGGTCGCCGTGAGCACCCAGATCGTCAAGACCCTGACCGAGCGCGAGTGGATCCGTGTGGTCGGCCATCGCGACGTCCCCGGCCGGCCGGCGCTCTTCGCCACCACGCGCAAGTTCCTGGATTATTTTGGCCTGCGCTCCCTCAACGAGCTGCCGACCCTCGCCGAGATCCGCGCCCCGGATTTCCTGATCGACGAGGAGTTGAGGCTCGAGGAGCCAGCCCAGGATGCCGCGGATAAAAAGCCCCGAGACGACTCTGGTGTATGATCGTAGGATCGCCGCCAGCCTTCAGCTATCAGCTATCAGCTATCAGCTATCAGCTATCAGCTATCAGCTATCAGCTATCAGCTATCAGCTATCAGCTATCAGCTATCAGCTATCAGCTATCAGCTATCAGCTATCAGCTATCAGCCGCCGGCCGCCGGCCGCCGGCCATTAGCCATTAGCCATCAGGGATTTGATGAAGGGTGATAGCTAAGGCGATTTCTGCAAACTTCCATACCCGTAGGTTGTGCTGACGATAGGAAGCACAACTTGCGCCTATGGTTGGTTGTGCCTCGCACGGCTCGGCACAACCTACGCCCTTGGCATGGTGGTTTCCGGAATTCGCCTAAAAGCTAATCGCTAGTAACTAATAACTAATAGCCGGAAGCAGGAGGCAGGAGGCTGACGGCCTAAAACGATAAACCCGAGACCCCGATATGAAAACCGACCGACGCTTGCCCCCGCCACCGCCTCCCGCCGAGGAGCCCGTGCGCCTGCAAAAGGCCCTTGCGGACTCGGGTCTGGGCTCGCGTCGCACCATCGAGGGCTGGATCAGCGAGGGGCGGATCCGGGTCAACGGCGATCTCGCCAAGCTCGGCGATCGAGTGACCAGCCGTGATCGGATCCGCGTCGACGGGCAAGACGTCAAGCTCAAGGGGCGGCGAGACAAGCTTCCGCAAGTCATCGCCTATCACAAGCCCGAGGGCGAGCTGGTCACGCGGCGCGATCCCGAGGAGCGCCCGACGGTGTTTCGTCGTCTGCCCAAACCCAAAGAAGGCCGCTGGATTGCGGTCGGCCGGCTCGATATCAATACATCCGGGCTCATCCTCTTCACCACCGACGGCGAGCTGGCAAACCGGCTCATGCATCCTTCGCGCGAGGTGGAGCGCGAGTACGCCGTGCGCATCCTCGGCGATGTCCCCGAGGGAACGCTCGAGCGTCTCGCCGTCGGCATCGAGCTGGAAGACGGGCTCGCCAAGTTCGATGCGGTCACCGAGCGCGGCGGCACGGGTGCGAATCGCTGGTTTCATGTCGTCCTGCGCGAGGGTCGCAACCGCGAGGTGCGCCGGCTCTGGGAGGCCGCCGGCTGCCAGGTGAGTCGCCTGATCCGCATCCGGTACGGCAACATCGAGCTCGGACGACGCCTCTATACCGGGAACTGGCGACCCTTGTTCGAGGATGAACAAAAGACCTTGATGGCGCTGGCGGGTCTGACACCGCCGGTGCCCAAGCGCCGGCAGGTCCGCCCGGGGTCAAAACCTTGGCAGTCCAAACAACCGAGCGGCGAGTCCCCCTTTGCACGCGGGCCCAAGTGGGGTCGGCCTCGGGGTGATCGCTGAGCTGGCGGAAGTTGTGCTTCCTATCGTCAGCACAACCTACGGTACTGGCTGACCGGCGGCCAATCGCTCGCACTCTCGGTTCCGAGTGTGCTGATCCCGCAGCAACGTAATCTGCTGTTGAATCCCGCTCACGGGAGGGCCGGTGGGGTGTTCACGACGGCGACCCTGCAACCCTTCGATCTCGATCCGCGTCTTGTCCGTTGATCCGATTGGAAACGGCTGGACGTCGATCGAGACACGACATCGGATGCCGACACGATGAGCAGACCTCGCTTCATCGACCAACGCACCGCGATCCTCATCGTGGTCGCCAACATGATCGGCACGGGCGTGTTCACGACGCTCGGCCTCCAAGCGGCCGGAATCTCGGACGGCTCGGCCTTGCTCTTGCTGTGGCTGATCGGCGGTCTGATCGCGCTCTGCGGCGCACTCTCCTACGCGGAGCTGGTCGCTGCCTTGCCGCGCTCGGGCGGGGAATACCATTTCCTGTCGCGGATCTTCCATCCCCTGTTGGGCCAGTTGGCCGGCTGGGTCTCGGTGACCGTCGGGTTCGCGGCCCCGGTGGCCTTGGCGGCGATGGCGATGGGGTACTATGCCGCGACCGTCCTCCCGGCGCCACCCACGGCGATCGCGGTGACGGCCTTGATCATGGTCACCGCCGTGCATGCCTTCGACCTGGATCTGGGGCGGCGCGTGCAGGTCGTCGCGACCTGGTTGAAGATCGCCGTCATCCTGCTGTTCTGCGCCGTGGGGCTCGCTCTACCGGCGACCTCGGGCAGCCTCTCGGTCGTGCCCTCCGCAAAGACGCTCGAGGCGGTCTGGAGCGCGCCGTTCGCCGTGTCTTTGATCTATGTCGCCTATGCCTACTCGGGGTGGAACGCCGCCGCCTATGTGGTGGACGAGGTCCAGGATCCAGGTCGTGCGGTTCCGCGCGCGCTGCTGCTGGGCACGCTGATCGTCACGCTGCTGTATCTTCTGCTCAATCTGACCTTCCTGCGCACCGTTGAATACGATGCCTTGGTCGGTCGCGTCGAGGTCGGTGCGCTCTCCGCCGGGACCATCTTCGGCGCCGTCGGCGGGCATCTCATGAGCCTGGTACTGACCCTCTTGTTGGTCTCGACCGTCAGCGCCATGGTGCTCGCAGGACCGCGTGTCTTGGAGCGTATCGGCGAGGACCTGCCGTTTTTCCGGCCGCTCAGTGTCCGCAACCGTCGCGGTGCGCCGACGCGTGCCGTGCTGCTGCAACAGGGTCTGGCGCTCGCGATGATCCTGACCGGCTCGTTCGAGGATGTCTTGAGCTTTGCGGGCTTCACGCTCACACTCTTCGCGGTCGTCACCGTCGCCGGTGTCATCCGTCTGCGTCGGCGCGAGCCGGACCTGCCGCGACCCTTTCGGGTGCCCTGGTATCCGCTGCCGCCGCTGGTGTTTATTCTGGTCAGTCTGGCGAGTCTGCTGTTTCTCGCGCTGGAACGACCGCTTCCGGTGGTGCTGGCCGTCATTTTGCTCGGCCTCGGTTGGGTGTCCGTGAGGCTCTCGGGCCGTCGCTGAGGGACACGCCATCGCTGTCTCCGCTGTCCCGGAATCATTATGCTGACCCTCATCTGCCCCGGCCTGCTCGGCCCCATCCCGGTCGCTGCGGAGACACTCCCGAAGGTTCCGGCCATCGATCGGCTGCTCGCGCGCGCGGATCGTATCCCGACCGGCGGGCACGACGCTGCGACGGCTCTTCTGAGGCACGTCGGCGTCTCGACCGACCCCGAACGCGATGCCCCGACGGCTGCGATCAGTCTCCTGGGCGAGTCACCGGACACGCGGTGCGCCGGCTATTGGATGCATGCCGATCCGGTACATCTGCGCCCGGATCGCGACCGTCTGCTGCTCTTCGCCGGCGCCGGTGTCACGCCAGACCGGGCGGAGGCGGATGCCTTGGTCGCGCTCTTCAACGGCCATTTCGCCGCCGAAGGGCTGAGGCTTACGGCGCCGCACCCGAACCGCTGGTATCTGGGAGCGGACCGGGCCTTGGACCTGCGCACGGAGCCCCTCGAGTGCGTCATCGGCGTGCCTGTCCCGCTTGATGTCCCGAGCGGTGCGGATGCCCGGCGCTGGCGCGGTCTGATGAACGAGGTGCAGATGCTCTTCTACGACAGCGAGGTCAATCGTCTCCGCGAGCAGGCCCGGCGTCCGGCAATCAACGGCATCTGGACCTGGGGCGGCGGTGTGCTGCCGGCGCGCTCGGGCGCACCGCCGGACGCGGTGGTCGGGGATGATCCGCTGACCGCGGGTCTAGCGCGTTGGTGCGGGGTTGCGCATCGCTCGCTCGAGGGGTGGTCGCCGCAGGAGTCGCTGCCCGGACGCCGTCATCTCGTGCTCTGGGGCCGGCTTGGTGCGGCGCTGCTTGAGCGGGATCTCGATGCCTGGTCGACGGCGTTGCTCGCGTTGGATGCAACGCTCGCCGTGCTCGAAGCGCGGATCAAACGCGGGGGTCTCGACCAGGTCCTGCTCGACCCCTGCGAGGGCATCGCTTATCGGCTGACGCGATCGGCGTCTCGGCGCTTCTGGCGTCGCGGTAGGTTGGTCGAGGGCCTGGTTCAGCGCGCGTGAGCGTCAGGGTTTCAAGCGACGCAGGCCCCGTGCGGGTAGGTCAGTCCGTCTGCGACCCGTCCCGGCGGGCATCATGCACTACCAGGGTTCGCGGAACGGCCGCAGATCCAGCTCGAAGGTCCAGGCCGATCTGGGCTGGCGTGCCAGAAAGAACACCGACTCGGCGATATCGTCGGGATCGGCGAAGGCGCTGTCCGGGGCATCGGGCGCCATCGCACGGGAAACCGGTAGACTCCGTTCAGGTCGCCATCGCGACCAGTGTGGGTTTGAGGAGGGCCAGGGCATCGGCGGTCGCGAGCGAGATGATGTAGCCGCGCTTGCCCCCGTTGATGTAGATCCGAGGCAGCGCGGCGACCCCGCTTTCGCAGTAGACCGGCATCGCGCGCCGTGTGCCGAAAGGTGAGGTGCCGCCGACCTGATAACCCGAATGCTTGTCCGCGATCGCAGGCGCGCAGGGCTGGACGCGTTTCACCCCGATCGCGCGTGCCAGCGCCTGGGTCGAGACCTGCCGGTCGCCGTGCATCAGGACGATCATGGGGTTGCCCTGCTCGTCCTCCATGATCAGGGTCTTGACGACTAGGTGCTCGTCCACGTCGTGCTCGCGCGCGAACTGTGCCGTTCCGCCGCCGTCGATGTAGCTGTAGGGGTGGTCTTCGAAGGCCACCTTGGCGGCGCGCAGTGCGCGTATTGCTTGCGTGACGGGTACTTTCGAGCCTTTCATGCTGAAACGCGTTCAGAGTCAATATCGCTCACTAAGGCGATTTCCGCAAAATTCCCTACCGTAGGTTGTGCTGACGTCAGGAAGCACAACTTGCGCCGACGGTTGGTTGTGCCTCGCACGGCTCGGCACAACCTACGCCACTGGTATAAGGGTTCCCAGAATTCGCTTAAGGTAGCCCAGTCTGTCGAGCGCACCAAGCATATCGGCGTCAACGCGGTTCAGCCGATTGATTCAGACGTTGGGGTCATTTCCGCAAAGGCATCGGCCAAGCTGTAGGGGCGACTTAAGTCGCCCCTACAGCTTCTTGTGCCGGGACCCCGAATGTCGCGATGCCGGTTTCGTTACCAGTGAGATGTCCCTGGATCGCCTTTGAAGGGACCGACGACGTCGGCGGTGATCCATCCGCCGTAATAGCCGCCGGGCTGCGCGATCACGCGCTCCCCGTCGAGAAAACAGGCGACGCGACCGGGATAGAAGCAGATCCAGCCGGCGTGGGGTTCGAAACCCTGGAGCGGGTCCGGATAGCACCAGGCGACGTCGGTTGCGGGACCGGTGGCACCCGTGAGCCGGAAATAGCGTGCCTGGCCTTTCCATTCGCAGAAGCTGCGCGTCGGGGTGACCGTCAAAAGGTCCATCGCGACGTCCTCCTGCGGGACATAGAGTGTCGGCGGGCTCCCGGTCTCGCAGACCCGAACCGCACGGCTCGAGTCGGCCAGCGTCACCGTGCCGGCCAGAACCCGGACGGGGCGCGGCTCAGGGACGATCGCGGGCGGGCGAGGGTAGTCCCACGCGGACTCTTGATCGGGACCGGGCTCGACCGCGAAGTCGGGTCGCTTCTGCCCGCGAAACCGCCAAGCCGCGCGAGCACGTGCGATCCGGTGGGCGTCTTTCGGGGTCTCGGGCATGGGGTGTCCTTAAGGGATACGCTGCCACACCAGCGTACGGTTGTTGACCGGCATCGGGTGATCCGCGATCAACTCCATGCCGTTGTCGCGGGCCATGCGGATCAGGAGGTCGAGATCGCGGATGCCCATCGCGGGGTCGCGCGAGCGCAGCATGGCGTCGAAGCGCGCGTTGCTCTCGCTGGTGTAGCGACCGCCGATGTTGAAGGGCCCGTAGAGCGCGAAACAACCGCCATCGACCAAGACTCGCCCGACCCCGTCGAACATGGCCTCGACCTCCGGCTCGGACATGATGTGGGCGGTGTTGGCACTGAACACGCCATCGAAGCGTTCCTCGGGCCAAGTGCCGGTGACGTCGAGCACGCGGGTGGGCGGCAGGTTGGGCAGGTCCGCATCGTCCATCCAGGCCCGGATTCCGGGAAGATAGTGGGCGCAGTCACTGGTGTGCCACACCAGGTGGGGCAGGGCGGCAGCGAAGAAGACCGCGTGCTGACCGGTGCCGCTCCCGATCTCGAGCAGCTGTCGTGCCTCTTGAAAGAGCGGGCCGATCACGTCGAGAATCGGGCGCTTGTTTTCTTCGCAGGCTTCCGAGTAGGGTTTGTCGATCGGATACATGGTATTCGCCGTCGGGAATAGGTCGGATCGGGGATGAATTGGGGCCGGCACGCTCGCATGTTCCGACCACGTTCGACGCTGCATCGGCCGTCGTGTCACGCGGGACGTAGGGGCGTGTGGGTCGATCGACAACCGGCTCGGCGACGTAGCGGATCGAAATGGCATCGGATCGGTCAGCGCGATCCGTTATCCTGGACACCGCGCCGATACCGCGACGCAGACCTCTGAACGGGCGCCGCCGGCGCGCAGGTCGGCGCCGAATCGACATCTACTGACCCGATACCGGGAGACGGTCACATCGTGGAGACACCCTTGCGCCACACCCTTGCCGGGCCCGTGCAGCGGCCTCGCCGCTTTCGCGCTGCCGCGCAGGTGCGCGCCATCGCTGCTTGCGGGTTGCTCGGGCTCGCCGTCTCGGTGAGCGGTTGTGCCGGTGTTCGACCGAATCTCCCGTTCAACGCCGAGTCGACAGCGGTCCCTGATATCGCACAGGTGACGGAGCCTCCACGATGGACGGGTTTGGGCGATGCCCCGGCGTCCGAAAGGGGGCCAAACGACGTGCTTCCGGCCGACGTGCTTCCGGTCGAGACCCGTCCGTCCGAGGGCGTATTGTTCAATGATCCCGGCGCGCCCCCGGTGCTGTTCAGCCAGGATCCCGAGATTCTTCGGGCCGAGGTGGCGGCCGAGTGTCTGTCTGCACGATCCATGTCGATCACGACGCGGGACGGGCTCGATGCCTTGGTGGCGAGTCTCTACTCGTCCGTGATCGATCCCGCCGAAGGCACCGAGGCGCTGATCCTCGGCAACTGTGCGCCGACGGCGGACATCGTGCGCGAGATGGTTGCAAAGGGGGGCGAGCAGGTCCTGGCCCCCGTTGTGGAGCGTGCGCGCGCACTGAGCGCGCCTCAGGCGCGACGGGAGATCGAGACGTCTGCAGCCGACGGGCTTACGCGGCGGCTCGAGTTGAACGGCTTGGGCAGCGCTCCGACGCGTCTTGCACGCGACCACGCCATGGCCTATTTCCCGTCGGCGGGGTCGGCGGTGCGTATCGAGACACCGAGCCGCCTCGATCGCCTGTATCGGCGCGCGGTGCCGGGTTTCGGCGTCTATACCTTCGTGATGGTCGGACCGAATGTCGAGCGACTCGCGGAGGCGGATCAGGCGCGTCACCGCGAGCTGTTTCGGCTCATCGAAACCTATGCCGCGGTCGGCGGGGATGCCGAAGCCGCGCCGCGCCCCGACGCCCACGTCTTCCTGATTCCGGTCGATGCGGAGCTCGGCGGGATGCCTTTGTTCAACCAAGTCGCCGCGGATCTCTCCGACGGGATGCGCATGAAGCTGGTTGCGGACCTGCGTGAACGGGGCGATGCGGGTCTCGCCGTGCGACTGCAGAAGGGTTCCGGCCCCTTCCTCGTTGCCGGTCTCGAGCCGGATCTCCTCCCTGGAGGGGCCGGCGCTTATCGGCTTGTTGCGGATCTCTCCGGCCTTGGGATCGAGCACCTCTACGCGGTTGTCGATGCCTTCGATCGCGGTATCGGCCCCGAGCTCGGCGGGCGCCCGGAGAGCTTGGCAGCGATCCGCGATCGACTCCGCGACGTATGGGCGCGACAATCAGGCGATGCGGAAACAGTGGCGACTACAGAATCCGTCTGGTTTTTCATGCTGGGGGGTACAGACGAATCCGGCGCCGGAGCCGCGGCGGTGATCGGTCGTTTGATGCTCGGCGTTGCAGACCTCTTGAAGTACGAGCCGCCGAGTGCCTGACCCGCTCGACGCCAGGGAGTGCAGACTGAGACTATGAATATCATTCCAACCGGTCTGGGCAGCTTGGTCCGCTTTCTGATCGGGATCTTTCTACTCCAGGGTGTCACGGGGCTCCTGGTCTATACGGCCTTGAGCACCGATTGGCAAACGACCTGGCCGCTCTTTCTGCTGTTGGGCGGCTCGATCGGGACACTCGTCGCCTTTTGGTTCAACACCATCGTTGCGGCGGATCGCCATCGCACCGTCTCGCGCGTGAGCGAGCGCTTTTCCAAGGAACGCGAGAAGATCCGCGTCAAGGCCGAGCAGATCCGTGCCAAGGTCGGACGCGACAACGCGGTCCTCCAGGCCAAGGTCCGGCATCGGGGCTCGATGGGAGCCAACCTCAAGACCGGCGTCGTCGTCGGCGGTGCGGTCGGTCTCGGCGTGGCCATGATGCTGGCCCAGTTCGTCACCCTCGGGCTGCTCACCCTGACGACGGCCGGAGGTGCCGCGCTCGGCTACGCCGCCCGGGTGCGCCAGGAGAAGCATCTCGCGTCCAAGCGTCTCGCCGAGGAGGAGCGCATGCTTATGATGATGGACGGCGATCCGCCGCAGCGCCGTTTGACGGGTCGCAAAGGCAGGCGCGCCGATCCGGAAGTCGATTGAGCCGACAGGATTCAACCTGATGGATCCGAATCAAGGATCCGAAACGAGGAACGCCCCATGGCCGAGATGACAAGCTATCCAGTCGGGACCTTTTGCTGGGTCGACCTGGCGACCAATGCGCCCGAGGCCGCGAAGACCTTCTACGGCGAGATCTTCGGCTGGACCTCCGATGACCTCGCGACCGACTACGAGGTGCCCTACAGCATTTTGAGGCGCGACGGTAAGCGAGCCGCCGCACTCTACGAAATGGCGCCAGAGCAAGGCGCCTTCCCCTATTGGGCGACCTATGTCCGGGTGATGGACGTTCAGGCGAGCGCCGAGCAGGCCGTCGAGCTGGGTGGACGTCTGGTGATGCCCGCGGTCGATGTGATGCAGCTTGGACGCATGGCCTTCATTCAGGATCCCACCGGCGCCGTGCTCGGCCTTTGGGAGCCGGGCTCGCTCTTCGGCGCCGAGCTCGACAACACCTACGGCGCACGCAGCTGGAGCGAGCTGCAGACTCGCAACACCAAGGCCGCCGCGCACTTTTACCAAGATCTTTTCGGCTGGAGCGCACGCACCAGCAAGAGCCTGATGGACGGGCGTTATACGCTGTTCGAGCTTGACGGCAAGGAGGTCGGCGGGATGATCGAGCTCGATGCCGAATGGGGCTCGATGCCGCCGAACTGGTCGATCTATTTCGGCGTCGAGGATTGCGATCACGCCGTCGCCACGACCAAGCGCCTCGGCGGCAGCATCGTCATGGACCCGATGGAGGTCGAGAATGTCGGGCGATTCGCCTTCCTCGGCGATCCGCAGGGCGCCATCTTCGCCGTCATCCAGTTCGGGCATGCTTGAATCGCGTCTCGGTGGGATATGAGATGTCAAGCCCGAATGCTTGGTTCGAGAGACCAGCGACAACGGTACGGACGCGATTCAAGCAGTACATGATTGGTTTTTTATCCTGAACCGCGTTGACGCCGACGCAATGGATGGGTACGGGTCCGAGCCCGGTCGACGAGCGTGCATAGGATACCGGACGCGGTTCAGAGCCGTTGACTCAGGTCTCGGATCGAGAATCCGCACAGCTCATCTTCGATCTCCTTCGTCAGCCCCATGACCTTGAACCGCTCCCCCATGATTGTCGGCAGGAGCAATTGCTTCGCGCCGGGGGTCAGGTCGAAGGCATCGGGCGACTCGGAGAGGATCCGGTCGATCCCGCATCCGATCAGAAAGTTCGCCTGGGTGGTGAAGCCGGCGAGATCGAAACCGGCGGCGACACCGGCTTCGGCGACCGCGGTGAAATCCACATGCGCCGTGATGTCCTGTAGCCCGATATGGGTGTAGGGGTCGCCGTGGGCCTGGTGGCGCAGGTGGCACATGAGTGTCCCCATGGTGCGGTCTGGCTGGTAGTAGGCCGGGCGCGGATAGCCGTAATCGACCAGCAGGACGAGGCCGGCATCCAGCGTGAGCCCCAACGCCTTCATCCAGGGCGGCAGGCGCAGGTTGATCTCCGAGCCGTAGCCCGGCGCTCGCGCATAGCCCTCGCCCTGCAGCGCGGCCACGGCGTCGGCGAGTCCGGGCGAACGCACCGGCGCGGTGATCTCGAGGAAGGCGCCGGCATGCTGGGTGACAAAGACCTCGTCGATTCCGCCGTCGTCGCGGATGTTGAAGCGATGGACCGGCATGGCGTCCACCACCTCGTTGGCGAGAACGACTCCGCGCAGCGTATCCGGCAGTCCGGTCAGCCATGCGCAGCGTTCCGCCAGATGCGGTATCCGCTCTTGGATCAGCGTGCGCTGGCGCTCTTGAAGATCCGGGCTCGGCTCCAGGATCAGGTAACGGCCGGGCAGGGCGTCGAGATGCTCCAGGGCTTGGAGTACCTCGACGGCGAGCCTGCCGGTGCCGGCGCCGAGCTCGAGCAGATCGCCGCCCCCGAGCTGGGCCATGACCTCGGCACACTGGGCGGCGAGACAGCGCCCGAAGAGCGGCGAGACCTCTGGCGCGGTCACGAAGTCGCCGTCACGTCCGAGCTTCACCGCGCCGCCGACATAGTAGCCGAGGCCCGGTGCGTAGAGTGCCAGCTCCATGAAGCGGTCGAAGGGCAGCAGACCTCCGGCGGCCGCGATCTCGGCGCGGATCTGCTCGGCGAGTCGGGCCGAGATCTCGGTCGCGCCGCTCCTGTCGGTCGTATCATCCATCGTGAAATCCCCGTTCGTGCTTTTGGCTCGCCGACACTATATACCGGGCATCCCGTCGATCCTCGGACGGACGACAAAGCGAGAGAGACAGGCAGATGAGCAACGATGAGAAAGGCGTGCTTCACCGCGGCGCTGCACACGGTTCACCCTATCCGGTGAGCCGTTTGGCCCCGGCCTTCGATTCCGGCGAGCTGGCGAGCGAGGTCGCGCGGGCGGAGTCCATGTTGAGTGCCCGCACGGGTGCGAAGCTTCGGGTCATCGCCGACCAGATCAAGCTGCTTCAACAAGAGGCGCGTAAGGTCCTTGCGGATGCCAAGGAAGAGCAGGCGCTGACCCGCGCGCACTGTGCCTTCAAACGCATCCCGGGCCGAACCTATCACCTGTATCGCAAGGCGGTCGGCGGGCCCTTCTTCTCGATGCTCGCGCCGGCCGAGTGGGGCGGCGCGGTCCCTTATGAGTTTTTGGGATCCTATCGGCTCGAGACGGATTATTCCTGGACACCGGCCGACCGAGCCGATCAGGCGGACGATACCGGCGAGCTGGTTACTCAACTACTGCGCATTGGCGGTCTGGCTTCGCGAGGCGAGGGATGAAGACGCTTCTCTTGATCGTCGGTGCGGTGGCGGTGCTCGGCATCGTCGCCATGGCTGTCTTCGTCTTCGTGGTTCAGAACGTCGAGACGCCCGAGTATGTCGCGGTGGAGAGCGACGGCGCCTTTGAGATCCGGGACTATCCGCCCCTTGTGGTCGCCGAGACGACGCGCAGCGGTGCGCGTCGCGAAGCGCTCGGCGCCGGGTTCGGGCCGCTCGCACGCTACATCTTCGCCAAGGAGCGTGAGGGGGAGAAGATCGCGATGACCGCACCCGTCATCCAGCAGCGTCCCGATGCTCCGGCGGAAAGGATCGCGATGACCGCCCCGGTGATCCAGTCGCCGACGGGGGAGAACGCCTGGTCGGTTCGCTTCATCATGCCCTCGGGCTACAGCCTGGATGCACTCCCCGCGCCGGCCACCTCCGAGGTTCGTCTGCGCGAGATCCCGGCGCAGCGACGCGCGACGGTTCGCTTCAGCGGCTCGACGACCGATGCCGCGCTCGCGGAGCAGGAGGCGGCGCTGCGCGCCTGGATAGCCGCACGCGGCCTGACGGCCGCGGGCCCTGCCGTCTATGCCTATTACAACGACCCCTTCACGCCCGGTTTTCTGCGCCGCAACGAGGTCCTCATCGACGTCGAGACACCCTGAAGCGCGCGAGGCGCTCTCGGCGTCCAAGTGGGGTAAGGCGAGCGAACCGCGCCGACCGAGCTCGAATGGTGCGGTTCGCAAGCGTGCCGCCGGGTGAGTGACGGTTCAAAAACGTGTACAGATGCGTGCGCTATCAGCCGTTGTGCAAAGCGCAGCGTGCCCAACCCGTGCCGGCATCACTGGGAGCCGTTGGGCACGCTGCGCTTTGCCCAACCGACCTAGATGAGCTTGTCCACCCCACGGCTACGACGCCTCGTCGCGCTTTGCCGGACACCGCGCGGGACGCCCCCCGGGGCCGTTCAACACCGATCGCCGCGCTCGATCACCACGCCCACGTCCACGCCTTCGCCGACGGCGCCTGGCTTGCTCAGAGTGAGCCGCACCCAAGAGATCCCGAGCTCGTCGCGCAGGATGGCCGCGCAGCGCTCGGCAAGCGTCTCCACCAACTCGAATCGGCTCTCCGAGACGAATTGCTCCAAGCGCCGCGTAACGGCCTCGTAGTCCAGTGCGTCTTCGATGCGATCGCTGGCCGCGCCGCGGGAGATGTTGCTTGCCATCTCCAGATCCAGAACGACGGGGCGCCGAATGCGCTTCTCCCAGTCGTGGATGCCGATGGTGGTGTCGATCCTCAGGCCGCGAATGAACACGGTGTCCATGCTAGAACGCGTCTGGCGGGGCATGTGGTGGTTCCCGGTGGACTGGGGGCCTGAGGGGTCCGACGCAGGTGTCGCGAACGCGGTCTAGGATGTTGTCTTTCTTCATTCGGAACCAGCTCCATCCGAAGGTTTCGTTGTCTTCAGGACCGCGAACGAGGCCGCCGCAGCGGCCTGTCGTCCGCTTGACCTGCACCGGCTTCCCATGTCCAATTGCGCCCCATGATTACAGCCTCGCTCCTCATCATCTCCGCCTACCTGTTGGGCTCGGTTTCCAGCGCCATCATCGTCTGTCGTTTGATGGGGCTGCCCGATCCGCGCACGCAGGGGTCCAACAATCCCGGTGCGACCAACGTGCTGCGCATCGGCGGCAAGAAGGCCGCCGCGATCACGTTGGTCGGCGATAGTCTAAAGGGTCTCATCCCGATGGTGGTCGGTCATCTTGTCGCCGCGGGCCCGGCGGTGCTGGCAGGCATCGGTTTGGCGGCCTTCATCGGTCATCTCTACCCCGTCTTCTTCGGGTTCCGCGGCGGCAAGGGTGTGGCCACCGCCTTAGGCGTGCAGATCGGGCTCTTCTGGCCGATCGGTCTTTCGGTGGCGGCCATCTGGCTGTTTGTCGCCAAGGTGCTCAAGATCTCCTCCCTATCCGCCTTGATCTCCATGGCCCTCGCCCCCGTCATCGTGTGGTTCTTCTGGCCCGACAATGCCTTGATCGGGATGCAGCTCATCATCACGGGCCTGCTCTTTTGGCGGCACCGCAGCAATATCCGCAATCTGATCACGGGCACGGAAGACCGCATCACCCGCTAAACCGCTGCTAAACCGCGTCCCGTGCCATCTGTGCGCTCGTCGCGTTGTGTCGACGTCGGACGATGTGCTCAAGGTTGGAGTCGACGCGGTTTAGGCGAATTCTGGGAACCTTTATACCAGTCGCGTAGGTTGTGCCGAGCCTTGCGAGGCACAACCAACCGTCGGCGCAAGTTGTGCTTCCTACCGTCAGCACAACCTACGGTATGGAAGTTTGCGGAAATCGCCTTAGCTGACCAGACGCGTAGTGGCGCCGAGCTGCGGCTCGTCCGGCGGCCGGAACCAGCTCAGCTTTTCGCGCAGCTTCACGACCTCGCCGACGATGATGAGGGTCGGCGGCTCCGGAGGATCGGCCTCCACCATCTCCACGATGGTTTCAAGCGTGCCCGAGTAGACGCGCTGCAAGTGCGTCGTCCCCTGCTGGATGAGCGCGATGGGCATCTGCGGCGAGACGCCGTGTTCGATCAGCTGGTCGACGATGATCGGCAGGCCCGCAAGGCCCATGTAGAAGACCACCGTTTGGCTCGGCTGTGCGAGTGCGCTCCAGTTGAGGTTCATGGTGCCGTCCTTGAGATGGCCGGTCACGAAGGTCACGGATTGGGCGTAGTCGCGGTGGGTCAGCGGGATGCCGGTGTAGCTGGCGCAGCCTGATGCGGCCGTGATGCCGGGCACGACCTGGAAGGGCACGCCCTGCGCGGCGAGGGTGTCGATCTCCTCGCCGCCGCGCCCGAAGATGAAGGGATCGCCGCCCTTCAGGCGCAACACACGATGACCATCCTTGGCGAGATCGGCAAGCAGTTGGTTGATCTCTTCCTGCCGCATGGCGTGATGGTTGCGCTGTTTGCCGACATAGATGCGGCGGGCGTCGCGGCGCGTCATCGCGAGGATGGGCTCGGCGACCAAACGGTCGTAGACGACGACATCGGCCTGCTGCATCAGGCGCAGCGCGCGGAAGGTCAGCAGATCGGGATCACCCGGTCCGGCGCCGACGAGATAGACCTCGCCCATATCGGATTCGAGCGCATCGTGGGCCAATTCGCGCTCGATGACCGCCTCGGCCTCGGCAAATTGCCCCGCGAAGATACGCTCCGCCACGGCGCCTTCCAGGACGCGATCCCAGAATCGACGCCGATCGGGCAGGGCGCTGAAGCGCTCCTTCACGCGGTCACGATAACGTGCGCAGAGCTCCCCGAGCCGGCCGTAGCCGGCCGGGATGATGGATTCGAGTCGGGTGCGCAGAAGCCGCGCCAGCACGGGCGACGCCTTGCCGGTCGAGATTGCCACCACGACGGGCGAGCGATCGACGATCGAGGGCAGGAGAAAGGTACAGGCGTCCGGGTCGTCGATGACGTTGACGGGAATGTCGTACTCGCGCGCGAGCTCGGCGATCTTGCCGTTGACCCCGCGGTCGTCCGTTGCGGCGATCACGAGGCGGTTGCCTTTGATATCTTCGGACTCGAAGCGCCGCGCGAGATAACGAATCGCGCCGGCGTCCGCCAGGTGGTTCAGCGCATCGACAATCTCGGGTGCGACAACCGTGAGCGTAGCGCCGGCACGGAGGAGGCTGCCTACCTTGCGGGCCGCGGTGGCGCCGCCGCCGACGACCAGGCAGGGTTTATCCCTGATGTCTTGAAAGATCGGAAGGAATTCCATGGTCATCTCGGTTCGTATGGCTCACAAGGATCGTTGAGTTGCACGTCAAAAGTCCTTAATATACTTAAATACTTAGGTTTGTGGTAGGACAGCGATGTGATAAACGAGATCGACTCCGAATCTCTGCACGGCAAGATCATGGGCGGCGAGGATGTGCTGCTCGTGGATATCCGCACGCCTGCGGAGATCGCGCAAGGCGCTATCCCCGACGCCATGCGGCTGCCCATGCATCTGATCCCGATTCGGATCAGCGAGTTGCCTAAGGATCGGGATGTGGTGCTTTACTGCCGCAGCGGTGCGCGGTCGTATCAGGCCTGTGCCTACATGATGCAGCAGGGCTACAACCGCGTCCTGAATCTGCGGGGCGGTATCATCGCCTGGGCCCGTCACGGCTACCCGATCGCATGAGTCGTGCGGGCTCGGGCAGGGCGGTCGTCGAGATCGGCCGGGACCGGTCGCTATCGGCTCCAAGTCCAGTTCTCGACGCCTTGCCTTTTCGGCCTATTTCGCCTATAAAACCGAATTCTTGTGTCTACTGATATTCTAAAACAGCATCCGACAGGAGGTACTCCATGGCAGATTTTGACCAAGAGCTCGACGCCAGCGGCCTGAATTGCCCGCTCCCGATTCTACGTGCGAAGAAGACCCTGAACGCGATGGACTCCGGCCAGGTGCTGCACGTTGTCGCCACCGACCCAGGTTCCGTCAAGGACTTCGACGCCTTCGCCAAGCAGACCGGCAACGAGCTGATGGAGTCGAAGGAAGATGGCGGGAAATTCCACTTCCTGATCAAGAAGGGCTGACGGCCCGAGCCGTCTCGCCAAACCGAAACAATCCGCGAGCCGATCGACCCGCGAGGAGGACACGATGGAAGAAAAGAAACTCGCCATTATCGCCACTAAGGGCTCTCTCGATTGGGCCTACCCACCCTTTATCCTGGCTTCGACCGCATCCGCGCTCGGCTACGAGACACAGATCTTCTTCACCTTCTACGGGCTGCAGCTCCTGAAGAAGAAGCTCGCCCTCGAGGTGACCCCGTTGGGCAACCCCGGAATGCCCATGCCGATGGGCATGGACAAGTGGTTCCCGGTCCTGGGTCTGACCTTGCCCGGTATGCAGGGCATGATGACCGCGATGATGAAGAAGAAGATGAAGGACAAGGGTGTGGCCAGTGTCGAGGAGCTGCGGGATCTTTGCCAAGAGGCCGAGGTCAAGCTGATCGCCTGCCAGATGACGGTCGACCTGTTCGACATGAATCCTTCCGAGTTCATCGACGGGGTGGAGTACGCAGGCGCTTCGTCCTTCTTCGAGTTTGCGGGCGAAAGCGACATTTGTCTCTACATCTAAAGCGTTCCTCGCGCCCCGCGCGCGGGTCTTGCTTGACGCCTGTCTGACGCGTGTCCGGGGCGCTGTTGCGTCGCACCGGGTTAGTCACGAAGAACGCCGCCCTCGGGGCGGCGTTCTTCGTATGTTCTCTCGAGAATCTACTCGGCGTCGCGGGGCCTTGTTCCTAAGACCGGTCGGTAGGGTGGATAAGGCGCGCGCTCGGATCTCAGGCGATTTCCGCAAACTTACATACCCGTAGGTTGTGCTGACGATAGGAGGCACAACTTGCGCCGACGGTTGGTTGTGCCTCGCACGGCTCGGCACAACCTACGCCCTTGGCATGAAGGTTTCCGGAATTCGCCTCAGCGTTTGAACGACAACATCGGCCGCGCCGTATCCACCATGCGCCCCTCCGATCGGGCCGCAGGCGCCCCCGGCCGACGGTGATGGTGGATGCGCTGCGCTTTTCCCCCGTACTGATCCGGTCAGCGACGTGGCCGGGGTTACGAGCGAGGCTGCGTCGCGGCATCCTTGGATGTCCGCGACGTTTCGCGTCCGCCAGTGCGTCAAGGTTATCCCCGGTATTCGGTTAAACCGCGTTCAGAGCGAGATGCTAAGCTCCGAGTGAGTCAAACGGTGGATGTGGCCTCGGAATCTTGGTGGTGACGCGGTTTAGAGTTCTTGTTTTTTTATCATCCTAAACCGCGTTAGCTCCGGCAAGCGAGGTCCCGGCCGTAGCCGATTCAATCCAATAACTGCGCATGCCGCTCCGACGCGGTTTAGCAGTTCAGAAGACCTTGACGATCCCGAGTCCGATGAGGTGGGCGTCCATCTCGTAATCGCCGTCGAGCGCATCCGTTCCGTTGACGTCTCCGCCGCGATACGGTGTGCTGCTGCGGATGGTGCGATCGTTCGACTTCACGTACATGTATCCCGCTTCGATCGATAGGCCGTCGCCGAAAAGATGCGCGACGCCGATGCCGAAGAGGTGGCGGTCGTTGTCCGGGACGCGCGCACTGAAATGGGCGTCGTCCTGTCCGGTTTCGTCGTAGGAGTAGCCGAATCGAAGCTGGGTGTCCGGGCGGATTTGATAGGTGACGCCGAGTCGGTATGCGTTGCTGTCGTTCCAGTCGTTCGTATCGGTGAAGATGGTTTCCCCCGTATCCGTGCCTTCGACCTCAAGCTTACTGAAGGAGCTCCAGCCTGTACGCGTCCAGTCGATTTCGACGGCTAATGCTTCGGTGAAGGCATAGCGGGCGCCAAGCTGCAGGCGCCAGGGCAGGTCGACATCCACCTCTGCGTCCTGCGCGGGCGGGAGCCGGCCGATCGCGACTAGGGTTTGGCTCAAGGGTTGGTAATTCCCTTCGAGTCCGACGGTGGTGGCGGAGCGAAAGGCGGCGCCCAAGCTCCATGCCTCGTACCGATACAGTGCGCTCAGGTTGAATCCGAGATTGGCTCCGTCGCCGCTAAGTCGTCCCGCGGTCGAGTCGAGCTGGGCGTTTTTCACCCAGTAGATATCCAAGCCGCCGGACAGGCTGAGATTGGCGTTGACGCGATAGGCGACCGTCGGCGAGAAGTCGAGGATCTCGAGCTTGCTTGCGGTGGGTTGGCCGCGCGGAACGTTTGGATCCAGCGGCGGCGGAACCGGGACGCGTACGGTGCCGCTCAGGGCCGGAAAGGTTCCGTCCTCCCAGCGGGTCTCGAGCCCGAAAGGGGCCGTTATCCCCAGACCGATACGCCAATCCTCGTTGATTCGCAGTGCGGCCTGGATCATCGGGGCTGCTGTCCAGTCGGCACCTTGGCTGTCGTGTTGCCCCGAGGCGGTTCGGACACTGAAGCTGGGACTGATCAGGAGCGCGCCCAGCGAGACGCTCGATGTGTCATGGAATCCCATGGCGGCCGGATTGTAGGCAAAGGCGCCGGTTTCCTCGGGATTCGCGACTAAGGCGTTGGCCAGTCCGATGCCGGCAGTCGACGCCTCCGGGAGTGAAAAGCCCGCGGCGAGCGATTGGCCGGCAGCGAGAAAGCCGCCGGCGGCGATGGCGGTCGCAATCGCACGAGCGATCTGTTGTTTCATGCGGGAGGCTCCTCGTCGTGTCGGTGTCCGTTGTTTTTCTGCGCCGAACTTTAGGCGAAGATGCCACATTAATCCAGAGGTTGTTGCGAAGAAATTCGTGGCCGTGATCACCCCTATGCCCACGTTTTCGGTCTCTTTTCGATTGGCATCCTAACGACCCCGCAGCGCTACCCCCAGGTCACGTGATTGTGATATAAGTCGATCTTATTTCGCTGTCGTCATCTTGACGTGGCCTCCGGATGGCAGATCGCAGACTACAGGTTTTCCATACGGTCGCTCGGCTGCTGAGCTTCACCAAGGCGGCAGAAGTGCTGCATATGACGCAGCCGGCCGTTACCTTTCAGGTACGTCAGTTGGAGGAGCACTTCAACACGCGCCTGTTCGACCGGACGCATAACCGGATCAGCCTGACCGATGCGGGTAAAACGGTGTTCGGTTCGGCGGATCGCATCTTCGTGCTCTATGCCGAGATGGAGAACGCGGTTCGCGAGATCACCGGCGAGATCAGCGGGGCACTCGCGATCGGCGCGAGCACGACCATCGCCGAGTATATGCTCCCGACCCTCCTTGGCGATTTCAAGGAACGCTATCCGGAGGTGACCATCCACCTCAAGGTCTCCAACAGCGACGGGATCGTCTCGATGGTGGAGAACAACGCGATTGATCTCGGGGTGGTCGAGGCGCCGGTCGGGAACAAGAATCTCGTCGTGGAGCACTGCAAGCGCGATCAGCTCTTCGCGATCGTACCCCCGGGCCACCCGCTTGCCGGAGCCCGAATGGTGGCCTTCGAGCAGCTCCTCGAGTACCCCTTCATCTGTCGTGAAGAGGGCTCGGGAACGCGAGAGGTGATCAACGATTACCTGAACCTGCAACAAGATAGTCATTCCGTGCTCAAGGTGTCGATGGAGCTCGGCAGCCCCGAGGCCGTCAAAGGAGCCGTGGAGGCCGGTATGGGCGTGTCGGTAGTGTCCGGGGCGACGATCCAAAAAGAGCTCAAATTGGGTACGCTGGTCGCGCTCAACCTGGATCCGCCTCTGGATCGTCCCTTCTCGTTCGTCCATCAGAAACAGAAGTTTCGACTGCGCGTCATGGAGGAGCTGCTTGAGTTTGCGCGGGCCTACTGCCGTAAGCACAACGACTGACACGGAAACCCGATGGACGCCTTGACTCCCTTTCCCCGAGCGACCTCATCGTCGCCGATCCGCTGCGGCTGTCCCTGGACTCGACCCTCGAATCTCCCCTGAGCATCTTCCCGTGATGAGACGAACTCAAGGATCGGAGCCGGAGCGCCGTCTTGTGCGCGCGTTTCGCGCGCTCGCTGCCGAAGAGCGTGAAACGCTACTCGCATTCGCCGAGTTTCTGCTGCAGCGTGGGGCCGCAGCGCCGGAGCCGCATCGCGGGCCACGCGAACCGATTCCGGTTCCGCGTCCGACCACGGAAAGCGTGGTCGCCGCGATCAAGCGTTTGTCGAAGACCTACCAGATGCTCGATCGCGGCCCGATGCTCAACGAAACCTCGGCGCTCATGTCCGCGCACGTCCTGCAGGGGCGTTCGGCAAACGAGGTCATCGACGATCTCGAAGCCTTGTTCGCCCGTCACTACCACGATTACCGAGCCAAACATCCCGCGGAAGGGTAATTCAGTCCACATGAAGATCGTTGCGAACTGGTTTCGGCGTTATTTCTCCGATCCCCAGATTATCTTCCTGGCCATCCTGCTGCTGATCCTGTTTGCCGTGGTCATTACCATGGGCCGAATGCTCATGCCCGTGTTGGCCAGCATTGTCATCGCTTATTTGCTGGAGGGCCTGGTTGGGCAGCTTGAGCGTCGCGGGTTACCGCGGTTGGCGAGCGTCTTGGTGGTGTATTTCGCCTTTTTGCTGTTTGTTGCCCTGGTGTTGGTGGGCGTCGTGCCCTCGGTGTCGCGTCAGGTCACCGAGCTGGTGCAGCAGTTGCCGTCGATGATCTCGGTCGCGACGACGGCGCTCCTGGATTTGCCGGAGCACTACCCGGATCTAGTGACCGAGGCCCAGGTCGCCGAGCTGATCGGGGCGATCCGAGCCGAGACCGTCATGTTCGGCCAACGTGTACTTTCCTGGTCCCTCGCAAGCGTCGTCGGGGTCATCACCCTCCTGGTGTATCTCATCCTCATGCCGCTGCTCGTGTTTTTCTTCATGAAGGACAAGCATTTGATTGTTGGCTGGTTTCACCGGTTCCTGCCGAAGCATCGCACGATCGTGACCGGAATCTGGAAGGACGTCGATCGCCAAATCTCCAATTACGTCAGGGGCAAGGCTTGGGAGATCCTCATCGTCTGGCTGGTCAGCTATGCCACCTTCGTCGCCTTCGGGCTCAAATATGCGATGCTCTTGTCGTTGCTGGTCGGTTTCTCGGTCATCATTCCCTACATCGGGGCAGCCGTGGTTACGGTGCCGGTGCTGTTGGTGGCCTGGTTCCAGTGGGGCTGGACTCCGACCTTCATCTGGATTGCGGTGGCCTACTTCATCATCCAAGCCCTCGACGGCAATGTCCTGGTGCCGTTGCTGTTCTCCGAGGTGGTGAATCTGCATCCGGTCGCGATCATCGTGGCTATTCTAGTGTTCGGCGGGATCTGGGGTTTCTGGGGTGTGTTTTTTGCGATTCCGCTCGCAACCCTGGTCCAAGCCATCCTCACGGCCTGGCCGATTCCGCCCGACGAGCAGAGCGCAGCGCTCGCTTGAGGCTCGCACGCGGAGCGCAGCCTCTTTCGGGCAACTGGTACAATCCAGGCGTCTCCAATGCCACGGCGCATCCATGCACGCCTTCGCCCTCAGTCGCTTCCTTTTTTGGTTCGTCATCTTCTTCCTGATCGCATTGGCGAGCCGGCCATGGATCGAGGATCTCTTCATTCGCTACCAAGCCGAACCGCGCGCGATCATGGCGCGCGGCGAGTTGGCCGCCGACGAGCAGACCACCATCGCAATCTTCGAGTCGATCAGTCCTTCGGTCGTCTACATCACCACATCCGGACGCGTCATGGATCTCTTGTCGCGCAATCTCTTGGAGGTCCCTCGCGGTACGGGCTCCGGGTTCATGTGGGATCGACATGGTCATGTCGTCACGAATTATCATGTGGTTGCCGACGTGCAGGCGGCCTATGTCAGGCTTGCAAATCAGCGCGTCTACGAGGCGGCATTGGTCGGCGTCAGCCCGGAGCACGACATCGCGGTGTTGCGGATCGACAGCGGCGCCGGTGGGCCTCCGCCGGTCGCGATCGGCTCGAGTCACGACCTGAAGGTCGGACAGAAGGTCTTCGCGATCGGCAATCCCTTCGGGTTGGACTATTCCCTGACCGGCGGGGTGATTTCTGCGCTCGATCGGACGATTCCGTCGGATGAGGGGCGCAAGATTGAACATCTGATCCAGACGGACGCGGCGATCAATCCCGGAAACTCGGGTGGCCCCCTGATCGACAGCGCCGGGCGCGTCATCGGCATGAATACGGCGATCTTCAGCCCGTCCGGAAATTTTGCGGGGATCGGCTTTGCCGTGCCGGTCGATACCATCAACCGCGTCGTGCCACGCCTGATCGCCTACGGCCGCTATGTGCGGCCTGCGCTCGGGGTGATCACGGACGGGGACTTGAGCCGGCGTTTTGCCGAGATCGTCGGCGTCGCGGGGGTGGTGATCCTGCAGATTCAGGACGGCTCGCCCGCCGCGCGAGCCGGGCTGCGCGCGGCAATCATGAGCAAGAACGGGGATCTGGTTGCCGCCGATCTAATCGTCGCCGTGGACGGGCAGGATGTTGACTCGGTCGAGAGGCTGATCGAGCTGCTCGATGCCTATCGGGTCGGGGACAAGGTCGTCCTGCGGGTCTATCGCGACGGACAATTGATCGAGGTCGACGTGGTGCTCGGTTGAACCGCAACCGGTGCGAGTTTTACGGTTTACGTCGGCTTGGCATTTGCGCGTCCGCGCGTGTCGCAGCGAACGCGGTTCAGGTCTGTGAAGACTCCAGGGGCGACTTAAGGCGATTTCCGCAAACTTCCATACCCGTAGGTTGTGCTGACGATAGGAAGCACAACTTGCGCCGACGGTTGGTTGTGCCTCGCACGGCTCGGCACAACCTACGCCCTTGGCATGAAGGTTTCCGGAATTCGCCTAATTCGCCCCTTGTATGTTCTACAAGCTGTTCACGGATCTGTTTCAAACCACTAACCACTAACCACTAACCACTTTAGTTGAGACCGCACATCCCGCCCGGGCAGCATGCCCCGGTCGAGCAGGCAGGGGCGTTGCCGCTGCCGAGACTTCTGCTCGAGATGACGTTCCCGCCGGTCGCGAGACGATGCACGGGCGCGTCGGCCGGGGTGTCGCCGAGCGCGGTGCCCGTACGGGCGCACAACTCGCCCCAGCTCGCGAGGCTCTCGCTCATTCGGTGGTTGACCTCGAGGACACGGTCGTTGGTCTCGCAGCGGTAATCATAGGTGGGCATCGTGTTTCTCCGAAGTCTATCGATGAATGCTTATGGAGATTATTATATCCCGGCACGAGGGACACGCAAGCGCCCTACCGGACGCCATTCAGCCGGCGTCCGCGAGCGCACGCTCGGCACGCTTTCGAAAGACCCTCATCTCCTTGGCGGCCTGGATGTCGCCTTTAGCCTCGGCGACCTCGATGCCGCGATCGAGCGCATCGATGGCCTCCGCATGGCGCCCGAGCGCCGTGAGCGCTTTGCCGTAGAGCTTCCAGGCGGCGGAATAGCCGGGGTCGAGGAGCACGGCCTCGCCGAGATGCCCCAGTGCCTGCTCGTTCTCGTCCGTCTTGAGATATTCCGCACCCAGGCTGTAACGCAGCAGGGCCGAATCCTGGCCGCGTTGCAGCATGGCTTCAAGGTTGTCGACGATGCTCATGATATGTCGTTCCGCTGTGTCGGTGTGTACCTGCCGATCTGCGCCTGAGTCGTGCACGGTGGCGCCGCGCGTCCGCTCAGCGCTGCCAGAAGGCGGGCGTCAAGAGGACCAGGAGCGTAAAAATCTCCAATCGCCCCAGCAGCATGGCCACGCAGAGGATCCACTTCGCCGGGTCGTGCAGGTCTGCGTAATGGGGACCGACCTGGGCCAGCCCGGGCCCGAGATTGTTGATGCAGGCCGCGACCGCGGAGAAGGACGTCAGCAAATCCAGGCCGGTTGCGGCGAGCAGAAGGTACATGATGACGAAGCTCGCGACATAGAGCGAGAAGAATCCCCAGACGGCATCGACGACGCGGTGGTTGACGCTCTTGCCGCCGACGCGCACGGGGATTTGGGCGTTGGGGTGGATGAGGCGCTCGATCTCGCGGATCCCCTGCTTGATGAGCAGGAGAAAGCGGATGACCTTGATGCCGCCGGCGGTCGAGCCGGCACAGCCGCCGACGAAGCTCGCAAACAGCAGCAGGATCTCGATGAACGGCGGCCAGTAAAAGAACTCCGCGGTAGTGAATCCGGCCGTCGTCCCGATCGAGACCGCCTGGAACAGGCCATGGGTGAAGGCGTCGTCCCAGGTGATATAGGTGTCGGTGTAGAAAAGGGCCAGCGTCGTGACGGCGGTCACCGACGCCATAATAAACAGAAAAAACCGCAGCTCGCTGTCACGCCGATAGACGCCGAGATCGAGTCGATGAAAGGCGACGAAATGCAACGCGAAGCTCATGGCCGCCATGAGCATGAAGAGCACCGCGATCATCTCGATCAGGCTGCTGTTGAAATAACCCATGCTTGCGTCATGGGTCGAGAAGCCGCCTATGGCAACGGTGGAGAAGGCGTGGCTGATGGCATCGAAAAAGGTCATGCCGGCACCCCAATAGGCGAGCGTGCAGGCGACGGTCATCGCGACGTAGATGTACCAGAGTGCCTTGGCGGTCTCGGTAATCCTGGGCGTGAGCTTGGCGTCCTTGACCGGGCCGGGCATCTCGGCGCGAAAAAGCTGCATGCCGCCGATTCCGAGCATGGGCAACACCGCCACCGCGAGGACGATGATCCCCATGCCGCCCAACCATTGGAGCTGTTGACGGTAGAAGAGGATGGCTTTGGGCATGTCGTCGAGCCCGACGATCACGGTTGCGCCGGTCGTGGTGAGACCGGACATCGACTCGAAGATCGCATCCGTCACCGAGAGTCGGGGCACCTCGGCCAGCACGAAAGGCAATGAACCGGCCAAGCCGAGCCCGGTCCAAAACAGCACGACGACAAGGAATCCGTCCCGGATGCGTAGCTCTTGATGGACCCGCATGACCGGGAGAAAGGTCGTTAAGCCGACAACGAGGATCAGCAGAAAGGCGGCTAGGAAAGGCCAAATCTCCCCGTCGCGGTAGATTAGCCCGACCACGACAGGCGGAAGCATCGTGAAGCTGAACAGCGTTAAAAGCAGGCCGACGACCTTTTGGACGGCGAAAAATTTCATTGCGCACCCGGGCGCATCGTTCGGCCACGCTCGCCAATCACGTCGCAAACCTCAGCCGAGAGGGATGCTCCGACACCTGAGGAATGACACTTACCATGGATCTCGCGGGCACCCTCATCGCAATCTCCCTGCTGCTGCTGATCGCACTCGGCGTCGCGGCGCTTTTCCTTGCCGGAAGGGACAGTCCCTCGTCCAACGACGATGATCCGCCGCCGGTCTGACCGTCGGCGTCCGGGGTCGCGGCGAACGGAGTGCGGCTTTGAGCCGATCCGGTTCGAGCCGGTATGGCAAGCGTAAGGCAGCGGGGACGAGCATCGTCATCGGCGGGTGGTGCAGTCGCCTTGGCGGCAATGAACATGCATCGCACGGCCGTCTCGGCAATTCACTCGATGCTGCTCCCACTCGGGCCCCGAAGCTTCGAGGTGGGTTTTCGCGTCCGTCAGCACGCAACCGCGGCTCTCGGCGTAGCGCTCCGCATAGTAGGTCCAGGTGCCGACCGGTCCGGCGTCCGCCTCCGTGGCCCCGTCGGCCGATTCGTCGATGCTCGCCGCTGGTCGGGCGGGCTCTCGAGTCCTCGGTGAGCCGGTGTCGCGGTGTCCGTCCCACTTGCTCCTGAGTGAGCTCAAGGCGTTTCCGAGATTCTCGGCATAGCGTTCGGTCACATCCGTCGACCACTCCTCGCCCGTCGCCGATGTCTGGACCTCGCGCGCGCGCAACAGGACCCGTGTTCCAGCTCCTTCGGGGACAAAGACGGCCGAGATGCGGATCAGTCTCCGCGGGGCGAGGGGGTCGTCGGGGTCGCTCTCCTCGAGGATCTGCTCGATCTCGACCGTCGTCTCGCCGACCACGGGGACGTTCCATCCACGCCGGTATGCCGAGTCTATCGCGAAGTCCCTGGCCTGCTCCGGGGTTGCCCCGTATAAGAGGACGCCGGGCGCAGGCGCTGCGGCGGCGAGCTCGATCGCGAGGATCCCGAGCGCCACAGGACCGATTCGGACCATCAGTGCGGGAAGCGATCGCAGTGTCGCGCACCGCAGGATTCGTCTTCGGGTGCTGAGTCCGGTCGGTGGTCCGGGCGATGGGCGCTCGCCATCCATCGTGACGCCGTCAGTCGGTACCCTGCGAGCGAGCGATTCTCATCGAACGGCTACAGAAGACCGCGGCATTCGCCGTTTTGACATTGCACCAGGACGCTGTCGGCACCCGCGCACGGCACCTTGTGGATCTCCCCGTCGCTGCGCGAGTCGATGAGGATCGACCCGCTAGGCTCGACGTTGCAGCCGCGCAGCCGCGCATATTGCTCCGCGTAGTAGGCCCAACTGATGCTCCCGGACGACGGTGCGAGCGCCATCATGTTCTCGCTGTCCGGAATCGTCTCGACGGTCGGCTGTGCAAGCGGCTCGGGAAGCGACATCGGCTGGGTGTCGGGGCCGGGCTGCGTCCGCGTCAGGGCCGGTCTGCTGTCGACGATCGGGGCAGGGCTGCCGGCGGGCCTGCGCGGCTCGGGGGTCGGCGTCGCGGGTGTGCTCGCGACAGGTGCCGGTGCCGGCGGTGCCGTCCGCTCGGGAGCCCCTGCCGCGGGGGTTTGACCGGACAGCGCCGGATCCACCGGCGCGGTTTCCGTCACCTCGTCGCCCCAGGCTGTCGGAGCGCTCACGCCGGTGTCAGCGAGCGCCACGCCGTCTGCGCCGCCGGAGGCGCGCTCGTCGTCGGCCCGTGCAGCCCCCGAGGGTGGTGCCGCCCGAGCGATCCGGCCGCGATCGCGCGACCAGGTGGCGTGGAGCGAGCGAAGGGATTCGTCCAATGACGAGCGAAAGGTCTCGGTGACGTCGGTGCGCGCGGGTTGGCCGTCCGGCGCCGTCGAGACGAGCGCCGCGTCCAACGCGACTTTGACGTTGCTGCGGTCCTCGATGAAGTAGGAGGTGACCTCGAGGAGACTGCCGGGCGCGGCCGCAGCCGGGCCGAGGTCGCGCGCGAGAGACGAGCTCGGATCGAGTGGCCGCCGAGCGACGAGGCGATCGTCCGTCGCTTCCGTGATGATCCAGGCCCGGCTCCTCGCCGAACCCATCGCCAACGCCTTCACCTCCGAGCGGGTTGCGCCGGGGAACGCCATCTGCGGACGGTCCCCGACCTCGAAGCCTCCGGGTTGAGCGTCGAAAGAACCGGTCCTCGGGCTACCGGCGCAACCGACCTGAAGCACGCCGACGGTTGTCAGACAAAGAATCGTAACGACGGAACGCAGGTTCACGGTAGACCCTCGAGCAGAGAACAAGGACACTTCGGGCGATATGGATCGAGACTCCGAGTCGTCCCGTCGGGACAATGTTTGACGCCAAGCGATTCGAAGCCAAGCGTGCCACATCCCTGAGCCCGAGGCCAGTCTGCGGGCGGGGAGCCGCGAGGAGGGCAAGCCTGCGCCGGCGCGGCGTTTCGGTGCATCGGCGCGCGGCCATCGCCGAAACAGCAAAAGCCGGCATCGTGCCGGCTTTTGCTGTTGTCGTAGAGTTTTGGAGCCGATGCGCGGATTCGAACCGCGGACCTACGCATTACGAATGCGTTGCTCTACCGACTGAGCTACATCGGCAACAAGCCGCGAAGTATAGGGCGGGTGCGGGATCGTTTCCACCCCGCCCGAGCGATTTCGAGCATGACGCGGAAAACTTTGCAATCGGTGGATGGATTCCGCTACACTCCCGGCGCTTAACTTCGACCATCCGCCCTTGTCCGGAGCCAACTTTAGGGATTATCCATGCCCAGCGTGCGTGTCAAAGAGAACGAGCCTTTCGAAGTCGCAATGCGGCGTTTCAAGCGGTCCTGCGAAAAAGCAGGCGTGCTCGCCGAGGTCCGTCGCCGCGAGTTTTACGAAAAGCCGACGTCCGAGCGCAAGCGCAAGAAGGCGGCTGCGGTGAAGCGGCATCAGAAAAAGCTGCAACGCGAGTCGCGTCGCTGGGAGCGTCCGTACTAGCCCGAGATCGCCGATGTTGGCCCCGCAATCGCCGGGGCCGCTGCTCGCATTGCGACGATCTCGCAGGTCTTTCTTTCCTACCGCTGCGGCTCCAACGTCTTACCATGCTCAAGCTTCAAATCCAGGGTGATATGAAGACCGCCATGAAGGCGGGCGACAAGACCAGACTCGGCGTGATCCGGCTGATGCTCGCGGCGATCAAGCAGCGCGAGATCGACGAGCGCATCGAGCTCGACGACGCTCAGGCGTTGGCCGTTCTCGATAAGATGCTCAAACAGCGTCGTGACTCGATCAGCCAATACAGCGCCGCCGGTCGTGAAGATCTTGCGGAGGTCGAGCGATTCGAGGTCGAGGTCATCCAGTCGTATCTCCCGCGCGCCCTCACCGACGACGAGCTGACGTCCCTGATCGACGCGGCGATGGAGTCCACACAGGCGAGCGCGATGAGCGATATGGGCAAAGTAATGGGCCTGTTGAAGCCTCAGATTCAAGGCCGGGCCGACGTGGGCAGCGTTAGCGGCCTTGTCAAACAGCGCCTTGGAGGCTGACTCCGGCGTCGTCGCTCAAGGGTTCGCCGACGCACATGGCCGTTCGCATTCCCCCCGAGTTTATCGATGAGCTTCTGACGCGAACCGACATCGTCGACCTCGTCGGCACGAGGATTCAGCTGCGTAGGGCCGGCAAAGACTATCAAGCCCGCTGCCCCTTCCACGACGAGAGAACCCCTTCCTTCACCGTTAGCCCGGACAAGCAGTTCTATCACTGCTTCGGGTGCGGCGCGCACGGCACGGCGATCGGCTTCCTGATGGAATTTGATCGCCTCGACTTTCGCGAGGCCATCGACGAGCTGGCGCAGCGTGCCGGATTGGCGGTGCCCGATGGGGTCGAGACGGGTCGGCCCGGCCCAGATCTCGGACCCCTGTACGCCCTTCACGAGCAGGCGGCCGAGCTCTATCGGGAGCAGTTGCGGGTCCATCCGGACGCCCGGCGCGCCGTCGACTATCTCAAGGGGCGCGGTCTCACCGGCGAGGTGGCGGCGCATTACGGGCTGGGTTTTGCACCGCCTGAGGGTCGCCTGCTTCTGTCGCGCCTCGGCGCGAGCCCGTCGGAGCGCGAGCGCCTGCTGGCCTGCGGGCTGATCTACGACGAGGAGGGGCGACGACGCGACCGCTTCCGAGATCGGATCATCTTCCCGATCCGAGATCGACGCGGCCGTGTGATCGGTTTCGGAGGGCGGCTGCTCGGCGAGGGCAAGCCGAAATACCTCAACTCGCCCGAGACCGCGATCTTCCACAAGGGCCGCGAGCTTTACGGACTGTTCGAGGCGCAGAAGGCCAATCGCAAGCTCGACTCCGTTCTCGTCGTCGAGGGTTACATGGATGTCATCGCCTTGTCGCAGTTCGGGGTGACCAACGTCGTCGCGACCCTCGGCACGGCGACAACCGCCGAGCATCTCCAGCTGCTTTCGCGTACGACCCCCGAGGTCGTGTTCTGCTTCGACGGCGATCCCGCCGGGCGCGCCGCGGCTTGGAAGGCATTGGAGAATGCGCTGCCGTCGGCAACCGGCCGCCAGTCGATCCGCTTTTTGTTTCTGCCTGACGGCGAGGATCCCGATACCTTGATCCGTACCGAGGGCGCCGATGCCTTCCGGGCGCGCATGACGGAGGCTCAGCCGATGTCTGAGTTTCTGTTCGAGCAGCTCTGCGATCAGGTCGACATGGCTAGTATCGACGGGCGCGCGCGTCTCGCCGCCTTGGCTCAGCCTCTGATCCAGGGGGTGCCTCAGGGGATCTACCGCGATCTGTTGACCGACCGGCTGAGCACCCTGGCCGGGATACCACAGAAAACCAAGCTCGCTGCGCGGAGGGGGCGAGTGCAAACGGCCCGTCCAAGCCGACCGACTCGGATTGCCCAAGCGATTGCGCTCTTGCTCGATCATCCCGAGCTTGCCGCCGAGGCGGCCCAGCTCCCGGACGACTGGCGGCGCTCGCCGAGCCCCGGCGCCGCGATTTTGGTGCAACTTCTTGAAACCATTGCAGCACACCCAACTATTAATAAGGCTGCATTAGTGGAGCGTTGGCGGGGGCTAGAGTACTTCGCATACCTACAGCAACTCAGCGTCGATCCCTTTCTTCGGGACATCCCGCCCGAGGGCATGGCCGCAGAGCTGATCGGGGCCCTAAGTCGCATCGGCGAAGAGGTTCTCAAGGACGAGCGCAGCAGGCCGTTGAATCAACGCAGCCCAGGTGCGTGGAGCGACGAGGTCCGCGCTCAGCTCGAGAGGGATGCGGCTGCAGCCCGAACGCGCAATCGCTAGCCTGGATCCAGCGCGATTTTCATGCTAAACTACGAAGTTCGCCTTTCAGTGGCCATCCGCCGTATCAATCAGGGTATCCCATGGATCAAGAACAGCAACAGTCCCAGCTGAAGCAACTGATCGCCAAGGGCAAAGAACAAGGTTACTTGACCTATAGCGAGGTCAACGATCATCTCCCTCCCGGGATTGTGGAAACCGATCAGATCGAAGACATCGTTCGCATGATCAACGACATGGGGATCATGGTCCACGAGACCGCCCCGGATGTCGTCGATCACACCCTGAGCGACTCGGCTGTCTCCGACGACGAGGCCGCGGAGGCCGCCGCGGCGGCCTTGGCGACGGTCGACAGCGAGTTCGGCCGTACCACGGACCCCGTGCGCATGTACATGCGCGAGATGGGCACGGTCGAGCTGCTCACGCGCGAAGGCGAGTTGGTGATCGCAAAGCGGATCGAAGACGGACTCAACCAGGTCCTCTCCGCGCTTTCGGTTTATCCGCGCTCGGTCGAAAAGCTGATCGAGATCTTCGATCGCGTCGAGCGCGAGGAGACGCGTCTGACCGACGTCATCTCGGGCTTCAACGACGGCGACGACGAGCCGGTTGCTACCCCGCAGGTCGTCGGCAGCGAGAAGGCGAAGGACGATACCGATGCCGACGTCGATGACGACGACGAGGCAGCCGTCGTGGATACCGGACCCGATCCCGAAGACGCGGCGCGGCGCGCACGACTGCTGCGTGAGTACTTCGCCGTGCTCCGCTCGGCGCTGGAACAATACGGGCGTGACGACGAGCGCTCGCGCGGCGCCATGGCGAGCGTCTCCGAGGTGTTTCTCCAGTTCAAGCTGGTCGCTCCGGTCTTTCAGGAGCTGGCCGAGATCCTGCGTCACACCATTGAACGGATTCGCGGCCAAGAGCGGCTGATCATGAGCCTGTGCGTCGAGCAGTCCGGCATGCCGCGCAAGGCCTTCATCGATTCCTTCCCGGAGAACGAGACCAATCCGCAGTGGCTCGAGCAGCAGCTAGCGAGCGGCAAGCCCTACGCCGCTCGTCTCGCGGAGGTCGCTCAGGACGTTCGCCGCGCCCAGCGCAAGCTTCAGGAGTTGGAGAAGGAAAACATCCTGACCATCAGCGAGGTCAAGGACGTCAACCGCAAGATGTCGATCGGCGAGGCCAAGGCACGCCGCGCCAAGAAGGAGATGGTCGAGGCGAACCTCCGCCTGGTGATCTCGATCGCCAAGAAATACACGAACCGCGGTCTGCAGTTCCTGGATCTGATCCAAGAGGGCAACATCGGCCTCATGAAGGCCGTGGACAAATTCGAGTACCGTCGCGGCTACAAATTCTCGACCTATGCGACCTGGTGGATTCGCCAAGCGATCACGCGCTCCATCGCCGATCAGGCGCGCACGATTCGCATCCCGGTCCACATGATCGAGACCATCAACAAGCTCAATCGGATCTCGCGGCAGATGATCCAGGAGATGGGGCGCGAGGCGACCCCGGAAGAGCTCGCGCAGCGGATGGACATGCCGGAAGACAAGGTCCGCAAGGTCCTGAAGATCGCCAAAGAGCCGATCTCGATGGAAACGCCGATCGGCGACGACGAAGACTCGCATCTCGGCGACTTCATCGAAGACTCGGGCGTCATCTCTCCGGTCGATTCCGCCACCGCCGAAGGTCTGCGCGAAGCAACCCAGAACATGCTCGCCAGCCTGACCTCGCGCGAGGCGAAGGTGCTGCGCATGCGCTTCGGCATCGACATGAACACCGACCACACACTCGAAGAGGTCGGCAAACAGTTTGACGTGACGCGCGAGCGCATCCGCCAGATCGAGGCGAAGGCGCTGCGTAAGCTCCGCCATCCGACGCGTTCGGACAAGCTCCGCAGCTTCCTCGACGCCGACTAGCCCTGGACTTCAGTCGCCACGGATGGCGCCGTTTTGGCAACATCCACGCCATCGTAAAACGGGCCGTTAGCTCAGCGGTTAGAGCAGGGGACTCATAATCCCTTGGTCCTAGGTTCAAATCCTAGACGGCCCACCAAATCAGTCTGGTTTATCCTTCAGGCACATCCCCCTCGCCTAGGTTTTCGGTCGGCGCGAGATCAAGCCGAATGGCGTCCGTGTCACAGAACGTCATTATCGCCCCGTTTCTGGCTGGCCGTCCGTGTCACTTGCGAAGAATGACGGAATCGTATGCCACTGGTGTATCCATCTTACGGGTACTTTGAAGGGGCAGGACGATCTGGATTCGGGCGCATTCTCGTCCCGGTAGATCAGCCGATTCAGGCCGGCGACATCTGTACCTCGATCATCTGAGGCGGGCAGCCTACAGCCTATCGAGCTCTTGGCATGAATTCGTCGAAGTTGTCGTGAGTAAGAACTGGCATCGATTATGCTTATCTTAGCTGGTAGGAACCAAATCGCCGTCGATGTCGGCGTCATGCGGATTCTGTCGAAGCGGTTCGATCTAGTTGGACGTTGGTGGGACCGGGCCGGTGGTGAAGGGCTCGGGCATGCTTGATTCGGAGGAGGGATAACTTTCATGAAGGACGGATTAACATATCGCGACCTGGATGGCGAGTTGATTGTCATGGATTCAGCAACAGGCTATATTCATCAGTTAAACCACACGGGAACGCTGATCTGGAGCCTCTTGAGCGAGGGTGTTTCGCTCGATGCCATCGAAGCACGGGTATCGGGCGAGTTTGATCTGGATCCCGAGACGGCCAGGCATGATGTTTTGGGTTTCGTCGAGCAGCTGGAGCGTGCAGGTTTGTTGGAGCCGCAATGCTAGCTCGTACCGGACGTCAGATCGAATAGGGGTCCGGGCACAGAAGCGTCCTCCGGATGCTTTTCTTTGGAGATGCTAAGCTTCCACTTGGAGACCCGTACCTCTAGTTCGACCGAGAAGGTTCGGAATCGGGATCAGAGGGAGCCGTCGGCCGACGTCTACATTCCGGGATGCTCAAGGCTGAAGTTGAATGCTCGGCAGGTATTGTGACCGATCCCTGATGACTGGTCGTTGGCCGCGGGGATACGCCCGAGCGCTTGGACCTAAGGATACGAGGCAAAGACATGCCAAATGACAATTCGCGAAGAAGTTTCCTAAAGAAGGCCGCTTATGTGCCGCCGATACTGATGAGTTTTCATGCAGCGCCCTCATTTGCGCGCCCGGGATCCGTACAGGTCCCGTCGCCACGCCCTAGCATTGTTACCAGGCCGCCGGACTCCGGCGTCCGGTCGATAGAGCCCCCGGCCAGCCCAAGCAATGATGTGCGCGCTAGAACCGCCGGGGAGATCGGCGGGGCAAGTGGAGGCAGGGTTTTTGGGGCGCCCCGCGATCTGCCGCAGCAGGGCAGTGTCGCGTCGAAAAGCGGCGGCGGTCAGACTTCGACGTCAAGCGTCGGCACTCTTGGCACTTAACTCGGTCGGAATCCGAAGTCGCTGCCATGAAGGCGCTGTTCGGCAGATTGTGGAAGTCGGGAGCCTGATCGAGCTGCAGCTCGATCGACCGTCGCTGGCCCTGTCGATCGGCGCGGAGACTCCGTGGTCCGAGCGCCGATGACCCTTGCGACGCTGGTTGTAGTGGGGTGCCTCGTCAGGGTCGAGTGGGATGACGCACGCCTTTCACCGTTTGTGGCGGCGGCCTTTGGGGGCTTTGCGCGATCCCCAACACGCGATTCTGTCGCATTATCATATCGGCTGATTTCGGAGCCGGGGCAAACCTGGTATAGCGTGTCTCGGAACGGGGGGCTGATCGCTCAGGGTCTCGACATTTCGCAACTGCTGTTCGCCGTTCAGCAGGACATTGTGGTATCAGTTCAAAGCCTTCGACACGACCTCGTTTTCGTCCACGCGGCGGTTCTTCAGCGCGACGGGTTCGCGTTTGTACTGGCGGCGCCTTCCGGCAGCGGAAAATCAACCTTATGCTGGGCGATGCTGCATGAGGGTGAGGGGTTCCGGCTCATGAGTGACGAGCTCGCCCCGATTGACCCGAAATCGCTGGACGTTTTACCGTTTTTGCTTGCGGTCACCCTAAAGTCGCGGCCTCCGGAGTGCTGCCCCCTTCCCGCGTCCACACTTGAGACATCGCGCGCGCTCTACATTCCAGTTGCGGCTCTGCCATCTACGCCGGCAGTTGAGTGTTCGCTGTTACGCGCCATGGTTTTTGTCGACTACAAGCCCGGCAACACTGGCCCGAGCCTGACGAAACTTTCCGTGGCCGAGGCGGCATCTCGACTTTACCCCAACGTTCTCAACGCCTTGGCCCACGAATCCATGGGTATCGATGTTTCGATTCGGTTCGCGCGATCAGTGCCCTCCTATTTCTTGGCCTCGGCTGATGTTGCGGAGACTGCCAAGAAAGTGAGTCGGCTCTTGTGCTCGCTGTCGCGAACCCCCTTCTAAATCGCGCCCGGTGCGGTATGCGTCATTTGTTGGATGGCTTGGCCGCGCCGGCTCCGACGACTGTCGGTGCCGGCGCGGTTAAAGATGGTTTGAGGTTACTCTTCGAGTCCCGGTTTCCCGATGCGTCCCATGCAACGCGCCAGCACCCAAAAAGGGCGCCGAAGGTTCCAGAGCGGTCGGTTGGGTGTTTGGGTCCCAAAGAGCGCTTCGTCTTCCGGTCTCGGCATCGTCAGGGCTTGCTGTACATACCGTCTGCGGCAGGAATGGGTATCTAAAAGACGCAGCAGAGTGGCGTTGATGCCGAGGCATCTAAGGACGCGCGATCGAGGTCGTTCGGGCCGGAGAAAGACATTGATCACCGTCGAAACGTCGCGCGCGGATGCCTTGCGGCTTGGAGGCCACGAGGAACCTATTGGAATCGGTGTGTCAAGCAACTCGCGCGCGAGTTGAATGCCCGTTCCAATCATGCGCTCGCATCGCCAACCCTTTGCCGAATCCGCAACACGATCCCAGTCAATCTGTCCATCCGAGCGAACGATTCGGTCGACGTCGACCACCCATTTCAGCTTGCGCCAGCCATCCTTCGTTGCGTGGACGCAGGTGTGCAGGAGCTGGTGTTCTGTAGAAAGGGTTCGTATGGGGTGCCCGACGAGCATTGCGGTGCGGGAGGATTTCCAAATCGAACCGACGTCCGGACCGATGGGGTAATGTCGGGGGAGAAGATTCCAATGCAGGTCAAGCTGCAGCAGTTTGTCGAGGCTTTGCATTGTGATCTCATGATAGTACTCTGAATAGGTATCCTCCTGATTCCGGGTCAGTCGCTGAGACTTGATGTCGCACAGCATGTTGGGCGGATAGATTGGGCGATAATCCGCGCTCTCCAGAATTTCGCGGGCTCGGCTGACCCGGTTCCAGGGTATCAAGAAGTCGACGTCGCCGAATTGCCGAAGGGCTGGATGCTCATAGACCGTGTTTGCGAGCGCCAACCCCTTGAGCAAGACCGTCGGGATGTCCGCCTTCGACAACGACGCCTCCACGTTGAGGAAGGATTGGAGTGCCAGGCGATTCCGGAGCCAGTTGGCCTGAAAATGATCACTCAGATGCGACACCAAGTGCTGCGGCACTCGCGAGATCGACGGGTCCTCAAGCCCTCGAAACAGCAAAGGCAACAGGTCGTGCTGCTCCCCGAGAATCAAGAAGAGATTCCAGTCGATTCCCCGGTCGAGAAGCGCACGCCATTGCAGATGTCGCGTGTCCGCGTCGCCGTGCTTACAGGCGAGGATGAGCGCCGACGCTGTGGTCGAACGGTCGGCGGAAAACTTGGGACGCAATTTGATGTTTACTCCGATAGACGTGGATTTAGGTCAGGATCGAACGTTATTGTCCTGATCGGCCGCGTTCCCTGCGGTCCGTCTCGAAAGGCTTGGGTTAGGTCATGCTGTTCTGCCTCTAAATGATCCTTGGCGGCGGTGATGGCTTGATAAATGCTGTAACCCTGAATGCGGATTTCCGACAGTATACTCAAATGTGCACGGTACGGGCGGGCGGGTAGTCGCGTATCCAAACGTCGATGGCCAAAGCATTTGTTTACGAATCCCCTATTTGGTTTATTCGTTTCAGCAGATCGGATATCCATCAAGGATCGAAAGTGAGCGCACATGTGCCGATGGGTATTGCGCCGGAGCGAGATGTCAGGACCGTTGTTTTTCGGATTGTTCTCGACATGTCGTTTCTAGACTTTAGGTTCGAGCGTAATGGAGCCACCCGTGATCAAACGGATATCAGGTACTAGCAACGGGACGGCTGGACGATCCGACCGTCGCAAGAGTCTGCGGCAGGGCAATTCTCGGATGATGGGCGTGTCGAGTCGGATCCTCCGAGTAAGAGATCCGGGTATGACGTCCGATCGGCGTCAGACGGTGCCTGCATCCCGGGCGAACCGGCCGCACATCGGACGAGGAACTGGAATCGTTGATGGTTATGATGGCGGTTTTCGGTCCGACGACAAGGGAATGTTCAAGTCCGCCATAGCATCATGCGGGCAGGTCTGCTCGGGTGTTGGAATAGATCCTCTCCTGGTCAGCGTCATCATCGCGAATTTCAACTATGCGGATTTTGTCGGAACTGCGATTGCGAGCGCGTTGGGGCAGACTTACCAACGGATAGAAGTGATTGTCGTGGACGATGGATCGACCGATCGTTCCTTCGATGAGATCTCACGTTTCCTGCCCCGCATCGAATTCATACAGGCCAATCATCAGGGACAGATCGGCGCTTGTCTCGAGGGCCTTAGGCGAAGCTCGGGAGAGATCGTGATCTTTCTGGATGCCGATGATGCTCTGCTGCCCGACGCTGTCGAGATCTTGACTCGCCCCTTTCGCGATCGCACCGATGTTGTGAAAGTGCAGGGTTACATGTCCGTGGTCGACCGTGACGGTCGCGGCACAGGGACCTGCATCCCTAAGTTGCTTCCAGCTTCCGGTGACTATTTCGAACTGACTCTGAATCACGGTTTGTTGCCGATGCCCTTCGCATTTACGTCCGGAAATGCTTGGTCGCGGGGATACTTGCAGCAGCTGCTACCCTTGCCGACGGTGGGTTGGCTCGACAACTATCTTCACGACTTGGCGCCTCTCTATGGCCGGATCGAATCGGTACGCGAGATCGTTGTGCAATACCGAGTGCACGGGAAGAACGACTCGCATGGCAGTCGGATATTGACGCCCGCGATCATGCGGGAGTACATCAATAAAGTGAATCGCAACATCGACAATTTTGCAGATTTTATGGAAGAACGTGGTTATCCGACCAATCGACTGAAATGGCGGCGGCGAAAACGCTCATGGCGAGATGTCCTGATCGAGATGACGGTGAACCGGGTCTCCGGTAGCGGACGTCGGATTTCTTTTATTGATTTCGTCGGCTCACCTCTCGGCAGAAGGCGAGAAAGTTTATTAAAGGATCTTTCGTTGTGTTTGCTGCTGGCCGTAATCTGGAGTCTTCCGAATAGGCCGAGTATCGCCCTTTCTCATTGGGTGTTGAGGTCGATAAGTGCTTGGCGATAATACCATGAGCGAAATTTCGAACCAGCTTGTATCCGTTGTTATTCCGGTCTATAACGGTGAACGATATATCGGCCGTACCTTACAATCCGTCGCCGAACAATCTCATCGAAACTTGGAGATTCTCATCGTCGACGACGGGTCGACGGATGGCACCGGAGATATCTTAAACACGTTTGTGCAACAGGAATCACGCGCAAGGATCTTGCGGCAGTCGAATAAAGGTGTTGCCGCTGCCCGCAATCTCGGGATTCGATCCGCTTCGGGCGATTTCATCGCCCCATTGGACGCCGATGATCTTTGGCATCCGGAGCGAGTGTCCCGGCAACTGCGGCGTCTGATCGGTTCACCGAGCGACGTTGGTCTTGTGTATTCACCTTGGATAACCATCGACGAATCCGGGCGCAGACTCTCTTCCTGCTTGGATCGAGGCCGATTCGAGGGCATTGTCTGGCTCCAGCTCGTCATGGGGAATTTTCTTGGAAACGCGAGTACGGCATTGATCAAGAAAGATTGTTTGCAGGCCGTCGGTCTCTATGATGAGGAGTATTTCCTGCAGAAAGCACAAGGCTGCGAGGATTGGGATCTCTATCTTCGGATTGCCGGCGTGTGCCGGTTTCATTGCCAGCCCGACTGTTTGATCGGGTATCGCCAGGTTCACGGGAGTATGTCGATAGACGTGGAGCAAATGATGCGCTCATACGTCCGGGTAATGTCGAAGGTGCGCGTCTCGGGCGTCCCGGTGCCTCCGTCGGTGTCTCGGTGGTCTCGTGCCAACTATCTTTTCTACATGGCCAACCGAGCGGCTGCGGCACGACGCCGCGGCTTGACCATCATCTTGCTGCTGAGGCTCTTATCGACCGACATCGTCCGGGTTTTGGATCGACAGCTGTGGCGACTCCTGTCACGGGTTTTGGTGGCGAGGAATCCGACGCGTCGAGGGAAGGGCGGGGATGCTCAATCGACGACCGACGTCTGGGGCAATCTGCCCCGAGCTTCGACGCGCCGCACTCTGCCCTCGGGTGCTCTATGGAACAGAGTCAGGCAACACAGGGAAGACCGGGTCTTCGATATCCAGCAAACAATGAAGTGGCCTATTCGGTCTGATTCCGACCGAGGACAGGACCCAGCCGCCCTGTCTTAACCTGTGGCGGGGTCGATGGTGGTTGCGCCGGTGCCGGGCGCCGGGGCGGATCCGGGCAGCGTGCCCCAGGACTTTGTCTTGACTCAGGCGGCGCGAACGAACTGGAGTTTCCGATGCTGCATCCAATCAAAGTCGTCGATATCGAGCTTACGCAGCCTTTGCCGGCCGTTGATGGCTTGGAGGGATACTTCGGCGTCCGGGCGATCCTGCGTCTTCGCGCGGTCCCGGTTGCCTATCTCGACTGCCCGGTGGTCGGCGGGCGCTGCGATCCTGGCCTGCTCGCCCGGAAGATCCTGGACAACCGTGTCTGGGAGATCTTGACGGCGCTGGTCCGGGAGGGATTGCTCGCCGATCCGGCGCCCCCGCGTCTCGATGTCGACGTCTTGTTGGATCTCCCGTCGGCCAGCGACGGCTTCTGGCGAGACCATCTTGGCGAGGCGCCCATGGTGACGGTCGCCGTTTGCACCCGTGACCGGGCGACCGACCTGGCGATCTGCCTGGACGCGCTGCAGGCCTTGGACTATCCCTCTCTGGATGTCTTGGTCGTCGACAATGCCCCCTCGAGCGAGGAGACCGCGACCCTGGTTGCGGACCGGTTCCCGAGCGTTCGATATGTACGCGAGCTCCGACCGGGCCTGGACTGGGCGCGTAATCGGGCCATCCTGGAGGCCCGCGGAGAGATCATCGCCTACACGGACGATGATGTCGTGGTCGATCCCGGCTGGGTGAAAGCACTGGCACGGGCCTTCATGGAGCATCCGGAGGTCATGGGCGTCACCGGACTGGTGGTTCCGTTCGAGCTCGAGACCGAGGCCCAGGTCCTTTTCGAGCATTACGGTGGGTTCGGCCGCGGCTTCGAGCGTAAATGGTGGCGAGTTCCGATCGGAAGGCCAGTCCCTTGGCGTTGGTTGGGCGCCGGTCAATTCGGGACCGGTGCCAACATGGCCTTTCGCCGACGCCTGTTCGAAGAGGTCGGCGACTTCGACACGGCGCTGGATGTCGGCACCGTTACTCGGGGAGGCGGGGATCTCGAGATGTTCTTTCGCGTTCTCAAGGCCGGCCACACCCTGATGTACGAGCCGGAGGCGATGATCAGACATCGTCATCGCAGCGACTATGCCCGTCTGAGAACCCAGATCGCCAGCAATGGCTCCTTGTACGCCCTCTGGACTTCGATCTTCCGACGTTATCCCGATCAGCGCGGAACCTGTCTGAGGATTGGCGCTTGGTGGATGTGGCATTGGAATCTGCGACGTTGGCTAGGCTCGTATCTCTATCCCAGGCGGTTTCCTCGCGATCTCGTGACGGCGGAGCTCCAAGGTGGCCTGGCAGGCCTGACGTCCTATTCCAGAGCCGTTCGCGACGCCCAAGCCATCGAGCGCGACTTCGGTCCGCAGATTCCCGAGATCATGGCGCACCCGCGGGTCGTCCCATCCACCACGACCGCGACAACCGTTTCGCGCGCGCGTATGTCCTCGCTGGCAGTTCGCAAGGTGGAGTTGAGCCTACCCTTGACGCCCCTTCGCGATCTCGCAGAGCACGATGGAGCCAGGCTTTTCGCGACCTGGTCCGACCGTCCGGTGGGGACAGTCACCATACGGAATCGCGGCCCGGAGCTGAACCGGACGCGGCAGGCCGACGCCCTTTCTCGGGCCTTGGCGCCGCAGCTTATCGGTCCGGATCCCTCGCTGGACAAGGGGTTTCGTTGGTCCTTGGCATTGGCTTCTTTAGCGTCCCGGCTCGGCGGCACGGTCCCGGAAGCTCAGCCCTTTCTTCCACGCGAGATCGATGTATCGGTCGTCCTCGCAACCTACGATCGTCCGGACGATCTGCGTAACTGTCTGCAGGCACTGAAACTGCAGCGGACGCCTCGCCGTCTCGAGGTCCTGGTCGTCGACAATCACCCGGAGTCGGGCAAGACAGGTCCGGTTGTCGCCGAGTTCCCGAACGTTGTCCTTGTGCAGGAGCCTCGGCAAGGTCTAGCCTATGCTAGGAATGCGGGATTTCTTGCCGCCAGCGGGGCGATCTTGGTCGCCACCGACGACGATGTCACGATGCCGCCCGATTGGCTGGAGAAGCTACTCGCTCCCTTCAACCGCCCCGATGTCATGGTGGTGACCGGTCAAGTTCTTCCCCTGGAGTTGATGACACCCTCTCAGCAGGCCTTCGAGGACTATGGTGGTCTAGGACGGGGCTATGTCCATTTCGAACGCTCCGGTGCCTGGTTCGAGAAGACACGGCGTGCCCCGGTCAGGACCTGGACGCTCGGCGCGACCGCAAATGCTGCCTTCCGCGCATCTCTCTTTGCGGATCCGCGAATCGGCCTGATGGAAGAGACCCTGGGCCCCGGGATGCCGTCCGGCGTCGGCGAAGATACCTATGTATTCTACAAGGTGTTGAAGGCCGACTATACGGTCGCCTATACGCCCGACGCCTATGTCTGGCACAAGCATCGTCGAGAGGATACGGCCTTGCGGCGCCAACTCTACAACTACAGCAAGGGGCATGTGGCCTACCACTTAACGACACTGCTCAAGGACGGCGATTGGCGTGGCCTGAGATGGATCCTCTGGGGTCTGCCGAAGGCGCAACTACGACGATTGATCATGTCGGCGATCGGCAAGAGTCGTTATCCCTTTGGATTGGTCCTGCTCGAGATCCGCGGCAATCTCGTGGGGCCATGGGCGCTTTGGCAATCTTACCGGCGCGTGTGGCGGGAGGGACGCAGTGCAGCGACCGCATCCGGCATGACGTCAGGTGCGGATTCTCGCGTCCGGCGGGACGTGCCTGCGCCGGACCGAGTCGGTTGACCGGCGGCAAGAGGGGCTGCAACTTGACGATCTTGCCTGCCTCCGTCTGCGGGATCGCGCGCTACTTCGATCTAGTGCGGGTCCTCGTGGGACGCGATATCAAGCTGCTTTACAAGCGCTCGGTGCTTGGTGTCCTTTGGACGCTGGTGAATCCCTTGCTGCAGCTCTTGATCTTCATTTTTCTGCGTGCGGTCTTCAAGTTCGATATTCCACACTTCACCTCTTACGTCTTCACCGGACTCTTGGTTTTTCAGTGGTTCAGCAAGACCACAAGTCAATCGACCGGCATCATCATCGGTAACCGTCCCTTGATTCGGCAGCCCGGTTTTCCGGTCGCTGTCTTGCCGCCGGTGGTTGTCACGACCGGGATGATTCATTTCGCCTTGGCGTTGCCGGTGTTGATGGTCTTCTTGTTCTTCGACGGAGTGCCGATGACACTGGCCGTGGCGTGGTTGCCCCTCGTCATGCTGATTCAGTTTTTTCTGACGGCGACTTTGGCTTATCTGCTGGCGGGTATCAATGTCGTCTTTCGCGATATCCAGAATGCCTGGGCGGTTTTTGTCCAGGCCTTATTTTTCCTGACACCTATCTTTTACTCTCTTCGGCAGATCCCGGAGCAGTTTCAGGCGTTCTATGTCATGAACCCGATGGTCTCGATCGTGACTGCTTATCGCAGCATCCTCATCGAAGGTCATGCACCCGACTGGACCTCGCTGTTAATGGTTGTCGCGGTGCTCCTCGTCTTGTTCCCGATCAGTGTCCTTTTGTTCAGACATCAGAGCCGCCGATTCGTCGAGGAGATCTGATGACAGTGGCCATACGTATCGAGAACCTCGGAAAGCGGTTTCGTCGCTATCACGCGGTCCGACCCCGAACACTGAAGGAAATGCTCGTCTCGGGTTGGCGCCCACGCGGTAAAGGAGAGGAGTTCTGGGCACTGAGACATGTCGACTTGGATGTCGCGCCCGGCGAAATGGTGGGCATCGTCGGTCAGAACGGGGCCGGCAAGTCAACGCTGTTGCAGTTGACGGGTGGCGTCGGTGCGCCCGATGAGGGGACGGTCCGGGTCCAAGGCCGCATCGGAGCCTTGCTCGATCTGGGTGCCGGCTTCTCGGGTGATCTGACCGGACGCGAGAACATTTTCGTGACGGGCGTTGCGGCGGGTTTGACGATCCGCGAGGTGCGCCGCAGATTCGACCGCATCGTATCCTTCGCCGAGTTGGAGGATTCGATCGACAATCCGGTGCGCACCTACAGCAGCGGGATGCAGATGCGCCTCGGCTTTTCGGTGGCGGTGCACACGGATCCGCAGGTGCTGCTTGTCGACGAGTTCCTGTCGGTCGGGGATCTCGCCTTTCAAACCAAATGTCTGAATCGCATCAAGGAGATCAAGTCCAGCGGCTGTGCGATCCTGCTGATCTCGCATAGCCCGTCGCAGATCAACGAGCTCTGCGATCGCGCGATCTGGTTGAAGCGGGGCGAGGTCGTCGTTTCAGGGCTGCCCGAGGTCGTGACCGGGCAATACGAGGTCGAGATGCGCTCCGAGACCCGGCGACGGACACCGCATCGACCGACAACGTTGGCCACATCCGGGCTTGAGCTCGACGTCAATCGCAACCGCTTCGGGTCGCTCGAAGTCGAGATCCTGAATGTCCGCTTGACCCCGGGTGACGAGATTCGGCAGGGCGAGGCATTGGTCGTCGCGATCGAGTTCAACGCCCCAAAGGCCATCCGCGCGCCCCGCTTCAATGTCGGCATCAGTCGGGCCGATGACGGCTTCTCTTGTTTGGACCTCAACACCGAGGGAACCGGTGATCGCGCCGAGGTCTCGGGGTGCGGTCGGGTGACCCTCTCGATCAAGCGCCTGGACCTGGTTGCTGGTCGCTATTACGTCAATGTCGGTGTCTTCCAATCCGACTGGGAGTATGCCTACGATTATCATTGGGAGGTTTATCCGCTGCTGGTCGAGGGAGCGAGAGGGAGCAAGGGTGTCCTCGGGCCCCCGTTTCGTTGGGACCTCGAAGCGCAACGAGGGATACCCTAATCCCTGTGGCTGCCGCTCAAGCGTGTGAGCGTATTCCCGGCGTTGAATGATCCAGTCGGTTTTTCTCTTAGCGTCCGAGGCTCGCGATTTACTTAATGCGCTCAGCCCGGTGTCTGCATCGATGAGGATGGTTCTGATCTTTGGGGCCAGGCCCTTCGTGTATCAGAGTGGTCTTAGGATTACTCTGCCGTTGAGAAACATGCTCGCCTCGGGCCGTAAGCGGGACAAGACCTGAGAAAGACGCCATGAAGCATCGGAATGATCAATGGGTTGCGGCTGAACTACGGCATGCGTGGAGCGATGAAGGCGCGTGGACGGGTGGCCGTAACCCGTGACTCATGCGACCCTCGACGAATTGGAGACCATGCGTCGGGTGCTCCGGCGACCGCTCAACTATCCAGTGCGGATTCTCATTCATTTCTGCGTTATGATGCGGTGGGTGAGGCCCGTCCCGCTGCGACGAGGAATTGCGGTGAAGCGGGGTTTGCTCCGGGGGCGGTGATCTCCGGTAAGCCTCACGATCAAGCGTGCGTTTTGTCCGAGAATCCGGTAGGGGGCGATTTTGTGACGACTGCAACTAAGGACGATCGTTCCCAGTGGAACGCCAACCGCCGAACGCGCGCCCTGTTGCGCTGTCGTTCGAACGAGCTGTAATCCGCTAAGGAAGAAGGTGAGGGGTCCCGACAGCCGGCGGTTCGGCTATCCATACGAGCTAGTCGCGAGCTTGTTTCGGGCTGGGTTCCCCCTCGGCCGTGATGGCTCGATAATGCTTAGAAGACAGCCTCATTCCACATGATGTATAAAGATTTCTACGGCTTCTCGGAGGAACCTTTCCGGCTGACGCCGGACGCTCGGTTTTGTTTTCAGCACCGCAGCTTCGCAAAGGCCCGCGCATACTTCCAGTACGCGCTGGAACATGGCGAGGGATTTGTGCTCGTCACCGGTCGTCCCGGGACTGGCAAGACCATGCTGATCGACGATCTGCTTGCCGAGTTGGCCGAGTCGCGGCTCCTGACGGTTCGGATCGAGAGCGCTCAGATGCAGCCGGACGATCTGGTTCGGCGAATCGCGTACGGCTTTGGGCTGGATCCAACGGGTCTCGACAAGGCGACCATTCTTCACCGTCTGGAGCTTCAGCTGGACAGCCGAGCTCAAGAAGGGGAGCGAGCCCTTCTGATCGTCGACGAGGCACAGATTCTGTCGGCGGAAGCTCTGGAGGAGCTGCGTCTACTGACCAATCTCAGACCCTATGGACGAAGCCTGATTCAGATTTTCCTGGTGGGGCAGGATGGGCTGCGGGATCTGATTCGATCGCCCAAGCTCGAGCAGTTGCATCAGCGCGTCCTCTGTGCCTGCCATCTCGAGCCATTGCCGCTGGGCGACACCCGTGACTATGTCGCCTACCGTCTGGAGCGCGCCGGATGGGCTGGTGACCCGGTCATCGATGCAGCTGCGGTACATGCTATCCATCGTGCAAGTCACGGTGTACCCCGGCTGATCAACAAGTTCATGGATCGCCTCTTGCTCCACGCGTGTCTTGAGGGCTTGCATCGTCTGGGAGGGTTGGACGCCGACGTCGTTCTACGAGAGTTGAGTCACGAGCTTCTCCTCGAGGACATTGACCATGGCCGATTGTCGGAGCAACCGGCCCCGATCACGGCGTTCGGGATCACGGACATCGACAAGCCTTCCGGCGAACGAACCAGCCCGGAACAGCAGGACAGCGGAAGTGATCCGCTGACGTCCGAGCTTGCGGATCTTTTGTCTCCTGCTTTGGATCGGTCGGCCGACGGCGTTGCCGTGCTATTCAGACCCAGCGTGGCCGGAGATGGTTTCCGGAACTTGGAAGCCATCTTTTCGGAGCCTGGAGGATCGGACCCACGCTTGACGGATCGGCATGCCCTATTCCAAGGGCAGACTCGATCGGCATCGGCGCCTGTCGACACCAGATCCGAACCACCGCCTTTTTCGTTCGATGTGACGCCGGCCGTGGAGGCGCATTCCGACCGAGCCGAAACCGACCTCGGAGGCAGCCCCCGAATGTCAAGAATGGGGCACTCCGATCGGCGGAAAGCGTCGGGAGTCCATCCCGAGGGCGAGGGTGCCGCAATCCGGTCTCGGGGACGGCGATCCCGAAAGATCGGCTGGATCTCTGGGCTCACCGTCTCGGGGCTCCTATTGTCCCTGACGCTCGGCATCCTTCTGTTGAGCGTCGGCGGACCCCAAGCGTCCTTTTCCGATCGATTCGCGCTTCTGCAGGACTGGTTTGGGAACCGGTTCGGGCCTTTCGGAAACGAGGCGTCGCCGGATTCCATTGATGCGATCAACTCTGGAGATGACGGCAGGTTACAGGGTCGTTTAGCCGACGCTGAGTCGAGTTGGCCGAAAGACATCGACCCGCGTGCAGAATCAGGGTTTGCAGGCGCAGCGGGTGCTGAGCCGCGAGCGTCGGTGGGGATTCCTGATCTTGTGGACGATGATCCGCCTACATCGACGTTCGAGGAGATGACGCCCGCGCCTCAGTCGCTCGACCCCGATGATCATGGGGCCATACAAACCGAATCGGTCATGACAGGTGACTCGGGCTTGCCCCGATTCGATGGGTCCAACAACGGTCTCCCGGACCCGGTCGCCGTTCCTGACGACGGCCGCGATACGCGGCAACGAGACGATTTCGGAAACCTTGACCATCGAGAGGTTTCTGGCGAGGCATCCAGTACGATCGATCCGAAACCAGGGGTTCCCGCTTCGGTTGATTACGGTGTGCCCCAGAGGATCCCGGAGAGCCCATCCGGAACGGAGGAGCAAGATGTCGGGGGGCTGCCGACCAGCCTAAAGGATGAGATCACAGACCTCGGCCTGACCCCGATCGAAGCTGACGGGGGATCTCTCCTCAACTTACGCGAATTAGTTCCGTTTGGTTTTGACAGCTCCGAGATTCCGAGCGATTCGATTCCATTGCTCGATCGGTTGGCCGATATCCTGGACCGTTATCAACAGGTCCGAATCCAAGTCATCGGGCATACCGACGACATCGGGAATGCCGATTACAACCGTCAGCTTTCGTTGAGCCGAGCGACGGCATTGGTACAATACATCGCGAAACGAGTCCATGCGCCTGAACGCTTCGAGGCGATTGGCATGGGCGAAGACGATCCGCTGATATCTCCAGGTCTCAGTCCGATGACGCCTGAGCAGCGTTTGCTCAATCGCCGTATCGAGATGAGGATACTGCCGATCCAATGAACGTAATTTCCGCAATCATCCGGTGGGTAAGAGCCGGTCAATTGCACGAAACGCGGCTAATGTTCGGATGACCTGATGGCGCCTTCTCACCCACGGTTCGTGGCGGTTCAAAGCTCGACTTTGGCCAATCCAGACGCTCGCTGCGAGCTGTTCGAGCAAGCGATCGAGGCGCTAGGGCGAAATCCGCCCTTCTTCGGCTTGGGATCGCGCCGTCCGGCGGGCACCGGCTCGGGAGAGGCGAACAGGCGTGCGTCCAGGCGCAGACGCGTGATCAGGGTCGCCTGCGCGGCCAGCGCATCCCAACCCACCTGGATGCGGGAGTCGCTGCCGTCGCCGAGCCGGATCCAGCGTCGTCGCTTCAGCCAGCGCGCCACCGGCCAAACCGTCCCGATGGTCAGCTCCGCGTCCGTGCGCGGTGGCGCCGCCCGGCCGCCTCGTCGGCCCGCTTCGACGGTGCCAAGCGGGTGAGAAAGGGCATCGCCCAAGGCCGCGTGCTCCAAGGCACGGGCACCAACAACGCCATGCAGATCCACTCCAGCCCCAAACAGGTCACCACCGTGCTGCGCGAGGAGCGCACCGCCTCGCGAGACATTCCCTTCGCCCGAATGCGCGCACACCCTTACGCGGCTTCGGCGTCTCGTCGATCGCCACCACGATCGGCTTCTACTTCTCACGAGGCTTCGCCTCAGACCGACGAGCCATGGGGTGAGCTCCGGTGTCGGGCGGCCCCGGTTGAGCGACGGAAGGCTAAACTTCCGTTGGTAGCCGCACGTAGCGGCGTGTGGCGCGTGGCCAAGATGCCAACCGGGGCCTGCCATCATGTTAGACCAAACTGTCGGAGCGTTGCTGAACGATCGGGTCACGCTGGACCTGGAAGGAATCGATCGGCTGTATCTCAACCTGTATCAGCCGCGGCTGCAGACCGGTGGCGGGGTGGCCAACTTCTTCAAGGTCCATCGCGGCGCCAAGGTCGCCTCCACGGTGCTGATGGCCCCGATCAGCCGCGCCTTCGTCAAGGCGATCGAGGGGTTTGCGCAACGCGAGGGCGTGGAGATCGTGACCTTCGCCAAGGGACAGCGCAAAGACGACGTCACCCGCGAGCGGCTCCGCGATGTTGATCAACCGGAAGGTGTCCTGTACATCGGCAAGGCCCGGGAGCGGTTTGCGAGTTTCCGCATGATCAAGAAGATCAGCACCCACACCGGCCAGCCGTACCCCTGGTTCACCCGCGGGACGGTGATGTGCAACCATTTCTACTTTTATTTGGTCGACGCGGACTTCGGCCCCCTGTTCATCACGTTCTGTTCCTATTTTCCCTACACTGCGCGGGTCTGCCTGAACGGTCATGAGTACGTCAAACGCCAGTTGGCCAAAGCGGGAATCCCCTTCGAGGCCCTGGACAACGGGCTGCTCGCCTGCGCCGATCCGGCCCGCGCGCAACGCATCCTCGATGACCTGACCGAGGAGACGATCGCCGCGCTGGTGGCCAAGTGGTTGGGACGGCTCCCGGATCCCTTCACGGCGGAAGACCATGCCGCCGGCTACACTTTTCAACTCTCCATCCTGCAGGCGGAGTTCGCCCGCACGCAGGTGTTCGACC
>NZ_JBBWVD010000064.1:0-14860 GCF_041903745.1 Thiocapsa sp. C2-2m
GCACAACCTACATCACGCGGGAAATGAACCGGATAAATCACACCATCAGCGGCTTGCCGATGTAGGTCCAGCGAAACGGTTTGGCGCGGGTCTGGTTAAAGAATTCGATGAACGCGAGGATTCGTTGCTTGAGTTCCTCGGTGGAGGCAAAGCGCCCGCGCTTGAGGAGTCGACGGGTCAAGATGCCGAACCAGATCTCGACTTGGTTGAGCCAGGAGCAATGCTTCGGGGTATAGACAAACCGGATGCGGTGCGTGGGATCCTGGAGGAAGGCGGCGCGCGAGGCCATGGATTTCAGGATGCCCTCCTTCTCCTTGCGCCCGAGATCCACGTCGATGGCGCCGCGCTGCGCCACGAACGCCACCAGACTGGCCGATTGGTGCGTGTTGAGCTGATCACGGACGAAGATCCGGTCGGCCTGCGGGTCGGTGTCGACGGTGGCGGCGATATGGGCCACAACATCCGCTTCGGTGCGGGTGTCGCCGATGGAGGGAGCGATGACGCGCCCGGTGGCGACCTCGAAATTCGCGATCAGCGCTTGGGTGCCGTGGGGTTCGTACTCGAATTCGACCGCCTCGGGATGCGGGATGGCTCGGACGCATCGGATGAGACGGATGAATCGGCTCCAGGGCCTGAATGCCGGTTTTCTCATCCGTGGAGATGACATGCACCCCCTGTTCATGGAGTACCCGCGCTTGATGGTACAGTTTGCACACGGTGCGCACCTCTTCCCGGAAAGTGGCCTCGTCCTCGATCTTGGGGTTGAGCCAGTACCGGGTGCGATGCGGCTTGAGGTCCGCCTGATTTTAAAAACGCCCGATGGTGCTGGCCGAAATCGTCGAAGCAATACCGCGTGCGATCGTCTCGCGCACCGGATCGTCTCGCGTCCAATGCGTCAAGGGGTCCGGTGGGGTTTCGCAGGCCAGTGCGATGATCCGGCAGATCTGCTCCGCCGTGGAATCGCCCGGGTTGCCCGAACGCGGGCGGTCGGACAGGCTCTCCTCGATCGCGGCGCGCAGCACGATCCGCGCGCGCCGCACCAGGCTGTGGGCGGTTTCGCGGCTTCGGGAGATCCCTTCGAGCAGGGTGCGTTGCTCGTCGGTCAGATCAATCAAAGGGGCTGGACGGGCCATCGTCTGTCACTCACCTAAAGCAGGAGGAGATCGATTGGCGATGATCCTAAAAATTATCAGCGTGCGGTACTAAACCGCGCCCGGTGCGGTATGCGTCATGTGTTGGAGTGGATCGACCGCGCCAGCTCCGATGACTGCCGGAGCTGGCGCGGTTTAAAGTATTAAAAATTATTAAGTTTTGAACCGCGTCTCCAAAAAGGTCGGAAAAATCCTCGGGCCCGACACAACATGAAAATAACGCATGTCGCTCTGGACGCGGTTTAGACTTGGCGCATGTTTCTATCAGACGTTCACGACACGCCAAACAAGACGCTCGACTCCAAGCGCGACCACGGCAAGGGCGTGTAATCGTTGAACTCCATATTGCTGTTTCAGTTTAGCGCCATAGATGCGCGCCTGAGCTTCGGCTTCATTGAGCTTCTTGACCACGGGCGCCAACGCCGAGAGGGCTTCGCGTGACTGTTCTCTCACCTGCTCGCCGCTCAGGCTCAGTTCCTTCAGGCTCAGATACTTGAACTCCAGCAACAGATCCAGCGCCTGAAGCTGGCGCTTGTCGGGACGCAGGATGAGCGCCAGATCGACATAGCCGCGGTCGGTTTCGAGCTCGGAGACGGCCATGTAGAGTCGGTCGTCGAACACGAGCGTGAGAAAGGCGAACTTCACCAGCAGTTCATTGGTCCAGCGGTAATCGCGATTAGAGAGAGCCCGGAAATACTGCGCTTCGATCAGATCACAGAGCGCCGTTGGATCGCCGCGCAGATAAAGCGGCTCGGTGGCACGATTGGCCGCGCGCGCATCGCCCGCGGGCAGCCAGCGCTCGCGCAATCGCTCGACATAGAGTCCGCGCGCCACGAGATTGGGGATACGCAGCACCAGCTCCGCGAGTGGTCCCTCTCCGGCCAAGGTCAGGATGCCGAAGAAGTACAGCAGCGAGGCCATGAAGGGCTGATCCTTCACCGCCGCCAGCACATCGGCGACTCCGAAGCGCTGCACGAGCTCCGGCACCGTCACGCGGTCATCGCCGCTCAGCGCGTCAACCAGTAGTTCTTCGCCCTGTGGCAGCTGAGCAATGTAGATCAGCTTGTTGCGATCCATGGCGAGATTTTCATCCAGCATGCGGCGCGGATACTGTCCCTGTTGCTCCAGTGCCTTGAGGAAGTAGAGGCTCAGGGTCGGGTTGTAGAGACTCTCGGTGGCGTCCTCGCTGAAGCGATAGCCGTTGTAGAAGGTGCGCATGGTCGCCAGCGCGCCCTCGGTCGACCAGTCGCCGCCTTCATCGGCCAGTTGGTGCAGCACCGCCGCGACTTCGGTTTCAGTAAAGCCACAGAGATCGTTGAACTGGGGGAGCAGAAAGATGTCCTCGCCGACATTGTAGCCACTGGTCATGTCGCTGAGCACGATCGGCGAGACACCGGTAATAAAGACACGATCCAAACCCAAGCCCCCTGCTGCCGCCTTGACCGTCTTGAGCACGGTCTTGAACAGCCCCTCACCCTGCAAGAGGGTCTGATAGCGCTCTTGGCTGCCGGGACGGGCTGCCATGAGCACTTCGTTGGCGAAGTTGTCGTATTCGTCGATCAGTAAATAGAGCTTGTGCGGTGTGGCGCGCACGGCCCCGAGAAGGGACTCGAATGAGGACAGGGCATTGTTCGGGTGCAGCGGAATATCGCGCGTCCAATGTGCCGTGTAATCAGCGACGCATTGACGAATACGGTCATTGATATGCTGATGCAGCGCCGCCTCGATATAGGCGATCTCGCCATGGGTCGGGATCAGGGAGAAATCCCATTTGAGGATGAAATATTGGTTATGCAGCGATGTGGGATTGCGACCAACGGCAAGTGCGCCAAACATGCGCTTGAACTGGTCAGCACGGTTGAGATCGTAGTAGTGCTCCAACATCGACAGCAGCAGGCTCTTGCCGAAGCGGCGTGGGCGCAGAAAGATCAACTGGCGTCCGGTATCTTCCAAGACCGCCAGACGATCGGTGCGATCCTGGTACCAGTATTGGCCTTCGATCAGGGTGCCGAAATCACTCAGACCATAGGGAAATCGCATGTTGGAAAACTCCGCGCGTCGTGAATCATGGCCGTTTCGTTTGTTGGTTGGCGAAGACCATGCTGCTGGCACACCCAGGTCCAGGTGCATTTCAGCCCGTCACCCAACTGGACACGCGGCGCCCAACCGGTCTCGCGCCGTAGGGGGCGCTGTCAAGGACGATGGCGCGCACATCGATCCCGCGTTCCGGTTGCTCGACGACTTGCAGCAACCTCGGGGTCAGGTCTTGACTCGTGCCTTTTCTCATCAGGCGATCAAGATCAAGGCCGCCGACGCGAGCGGCAGGTCGCCATCAGTGCAACACGTCATCAAGACTGTCGGCATCGAGTATCCGATCGGACCATTGCAGCAGCGTGTTCGGGTCGGCCCGGGTGACGCGTTCGCGGACCTGCTCACTGGGCGGGCCGAAGCGGCGTTCGATGAGGCGCAGAAGCATGGCTGCTCCGCCTTTCTGCTCGCCCTGCAGCTCGCCCTGCTGCAAGCCCTGCTGCACGCCTTGTTCAATGTAACGGTCGATGAAGGTTTGCATGATGGGGTCTCCGGTGTGGGTTGACTGTTGGAGCAGTTCCCGTACGTCGTGTTCTTCGATGCGCTGTGTGCCTTTGACATAGTAGCGCAACAGGGATTCCAAGATCGCCACGGCGGTGTCCTGATCCTGCACCTGCTCGATCAGCGCCAGCAGCGTGCGCAGGCGTTCGATGGGTTGATCGTCGAAGATCCAGCGCAGGGCGAGTTGGACCAGACGCGTGAGCACGTCGCCCTTGATCTCGGCGTTGGTACGCGCGGAGAGGTCGACCAGGGCGTAGGTGAATTGCGGCACGAAGGGTATCAATGCCTGCGGCAGCGGTGCGACCAGTTGCTGGAAGCTGCGGGGCACGCGCCATCGACGCTCGCCGTGGTAGATGACCAGGGGGTAGATCGCAGGCAGATGCTTGGCCTTGGGGTGTTGCTTGCGGTGTTGGTCGCCTTCGGCGGTGATGTAGCGCAGCAGCTGCAGCAGCGTCCAGTGCTCGGGGCGGCTCTTGTGCTCGAACAGCAGATAGACGCTCAGAGGGCCGTCGCGATGTTGGACGCGATACACCAGGTCCGAATAGGCGGTGCGCAGATCGGACGCGACGTAGCTGTCTTTGCCGATGTCGAGCGTGTCGAGATCGATCTCGGCGAGGAGCTCGGCCGGCAGGTGCCAGCGCAGGAAATCCAGTGCGATCTCGCGCCGGCTGAAGCTTTCGCGAAAGAAGGTATCGTGGGGGGATGCGATCTCGTCCATGGCAGCGGTGATCTATTGATGTGGGTGTGGTTTCGGTTTTGCGGTGAAGCAAAGTAAACGGGAACAGACCACGGTTTTGTCCGAAGGTGATTAGCGTCATGCCTCAGCCAGCGATTTTCAAAGACAAAAAGGGCACCGATTTATTGTCCAGGAGATCGGGCCGTGTTCGTCACTCCGGCCATCGCGTCACCTGGCGCAGGAGCGCCACAGGCCTGCGTGACACCGCGGAGCGGGTGTCACGAGTCTCCGAGCGGTTTGGGTGGTCGGCATCATGAGCGAGACCGCAGGTCGCCTCGTCGGGCTGCGAGACCGGACCAAAAAGGGGGCGGTTTGATGATCCATGTTCAAACCAGCTCGTGACACCCGCTCTGCGATGTCACGCATGCCCCGCGGCGCTCTGCGCCTAGAAGCACGATCGGTCGTGGTCAAGGAAGATGTCGCGTCGGCTCGGCCGCTTGTCGGTCGTTGCCGTTGGCCGTCGCGACAGCGGAAGAGGACGACTGCACCTCGTCTATCCCGGGGGTGTCGTCGCGACGCGACGCTCGCCGGCGTCGCTTGCGGCCGATCGGACCAACGAGGCTTCGAGTGTTCGGCGCAGTCCCGGGCATGAACGGGGAAACCGGGATGAACTCTATGTGTACTTCGCGGTAAGATTCGTGACACCACGAACCCGCCTCGGAGAGGCCCATGCGCACGCCCGCCGCCGATCGCGACGATTATGATTCCCCCTGGAAGGATCTCCTCGAGCGTTGGCAGCGTTCGTTTCTGGAATTCTTCTTCCCGACGATCGCGGCCGATATCGACTGGTCGAGGGGCTTGGAGTTTCTCGACAAGGAGCTGCAAAAGGTCACGCGTCGCGCCGTGGTCGGCCGGCGGTATGTCGACAAGCTGGTCAAGGTCTGGCGCCTGGGTGGGGAGGAGACCTGGGTGCTGATCCACACCGAGGTGCAGGGCGAGCCGGATCCGGGGTTTGCGCGGCGGCTCTACACCTATCACTCCCGCCTGATGGATCGCTATGAGCGTCCGGTCGCGACCTTGGTGATCCTGGCCGATGAGCGGCGCGACTGGCGCCCGGAGCACTATCGTCATGCCCTCTGGGGCTGCGAGGCGGTGCTGGTGTTTCCGGTCGTGAAGCTGCTGGATTTCAAGTCCCGCACGGCCGAGCTGGAGGCCAGTGCCAATTCCTTCGCGCTGGTCGTCCTGGCGCAATTGGGCGCCACCGCGACCAAACGCGACCCGAGCGCGCGGCTGGATCGCAAGATCGCGCTGACCCGGCGGTTGTACCGTTTCGGCCTGAGCCGCGACGAGGTGCTGAGTCTGTATGCCTTCATCGATTGGGTGATGACGTTGCCCGAGCCGCTGGAGGACGACTACCATCGGGCCATTCAAGCCATCGAAGAGGCGGAGCAGATGCGATACGTGACCACGGCCGAGCGAATCGGCATGCGCAAGGGGATGGAGCGAGGGATGGAAAAGGGTCTGGAATCCGAACGCGCACTGCTGCAACGCCTGGCTCGGCGCCGCTTCGGCGAGGCCGTCGCCGCGCGCGCCGCCGCGCTGTTGGCGCTGATTCGGACACCCCAGACCTTTGAGCAGCTCGGCGAAGCCCTGCTCGATGATGACGACGGCGAGGTCTGGTTGACGGCAGTACAGGCGCAGGCGGAGCGCGCGGACGACATCACCGATGGGGCGGGAGACAGGTCGCCGGCAGCATAGTGAACTTCCGTGCATCCGAAAGTCCGTGAAATGATGACCATTCTGGGACAAGCCTGGCCCGTTGATCACGGTGGCAAAGAGGCATGTCCTTTTCAAACAACAAGGGGACGGATCGGGTCACCGGAACCGTGTCGATGCAGGCCCTCACCCGCTATGATCGTGCAGCAGGCAATGGTGCCGAGAAGCCGGTTCCGAGCGCTCGAACGGGAGATATCCAATGCAAACCTACGAGGACGATATCGTTGCTTGGGCGAACGAGCAGGCTCGCCTGTTGCGAGAAGGACAGTTTGACCGATTGGATATCCTGCACATCGCCGAGGAGATCGAGGACGTGGGAAAGAGCGAGCAGCGCGAGCTAGCGAGCCGAATGGCCGTGTTGCTTGCCCATCTGTTGAAATGGAAGTACCAGTCGGATCGGCGCGGCAGGAGTTGGGAAGGAACGATTCGCACCCAGCGCAGGGCGATTGCGCTGCGTCTTGAGCGCACGCCAAGCCTTAAAGCCATCCTGCGCGATGCGGCCTGGTGGGAAGAAACCTGGGCCGATGCCGTCGCCGCTGCGACCCTGGAAACCGGGTTGGATACCTTCCCGAACGATTGCCCGTGGCCACAGTCCGACATTCTTCAACCGGACTGGTTACCGAAGTAGCGGAGGGCGGCAATCAGACCTTTTGCGGGACCGCGGATAGGCACCATTGTGGCCTTGCTCGGCCGCACTGGTCCCGCCTTTGCCGGTACCAGGCATCGCAGGGCATCTGGTCGATCACCGTGGAAGGATCTGCTCGACCGTTGGCAGCAGCCTTTTCTGGAATTCTTCTTTCCGGCGATCGCGGCCGACATCGATTGGTCGCGCGGTTTTGAGTTTCTCGATAAGGAGCTGCAGAAGGTCACGCGCCGTGCTGTGGTCGGTCGGCGGTATGTCGATAAGCTGGTCAAGGTCTGGCGCCGCGGCGGCGAGGAGACCTGGGTCTTGATCCACACCGAGGTGCAGGGCGAGCCGGATCCGGGGTTTGCGCGCCGGCTCTATACCTACCACTCACGCCTGATGGATCGCTATGATCGTCCGGTGGCGACCTTGGTGATCTTGGCCGATGAGCGGCGCAGCTGGCGCCCGAAGCGTTATCGTCATGCCCTCTGGGGCTGCGAGGCGGTGTTGGTGTTTCCGGTCGTGAAGCTGCTGGATTTCAAATCCCGCACGGCCGAGCTGGAGGCCGGTACCAATCCGTTCGCGGTGATCGTGCTCGCGCAGTTGGCCGCCAGCGCGACCAAACGCGACCCGGCCGCTCGGCTGGATCGCAAGATCGCACTGACCCGGCGGCTGTACCGGTGTGGCCTGAGCCGCGACGAGGTGCTGAGTCTGTATGCCTTCATCGATTGGGTGATGACGTTGCCCGAGCCGCTGGAGGACGACTACCATCGGGCCATTCAGGCCATCGAAGAGACAGAGCAGATGCGATACGTGACCACGGCCGAGCGAATCGGCATACGCAAGGGGATGGAGCGAGGGATGGAACGCGGGATGGAACGCGGGATGGAACGCGGGATGGAGCGTGGGATGGAGCGTGGGATGGAACGGGGTCTGGAGCGGGGTCTGGAATCCGAACGTGCATTGCTCCAGCGCCTGGCCCGCCGTCGCTTCGGAGATGCGGTCGCCGAGCGCGCCGCTGTACTGTTGGCGATGATTCGGGCGCCGGAGACCCTCGAGCAGCTCGGTGAAGCCCTGCTCGATGATGAAGATGGCGAGGTCTGGTTGACGGCGGTGCAGACGCAGGCGGAGCGCGCGGACGATCTTACCGATGTGGCGAGACAGTGCTTAGGGCCGTAGACCGTATACACAAAAGGGGTTCCGTTGAGTGCCGGCGTTGCCGGTGCCAATCCGATACCTGGGCATGATGCCGGCGTCAGCGGGCGGTAGAATTCCCGGAAAGAAAGGGGTTGATGATCGTCAGTCCGGATTCAAGAACCTGCCCGTGCTGGAGATCTTCCGAATAGAGCCGTGCACAATTCGCTTCCTGGGCAGCGGCCACGATCAGGCTATCGTAGTAGGAGAAGCCATAACGTTGCGCGATATCGAGTGCCAGCAAAATAGTGGAGGAGGCAATGGGATGCAGCCGAGCCGTTCGGATCGGCCGCAGGAGCACGGTGCGGATCGAGTCGATGTCATAGGCGAGCTTACGCCGCATGACATTGGCCACCTCGTTGATGACTTGCGTGGAGATCACGCAGCCGGATGCCAGAAACTCCAATGCTTTCAGTTGCTTGGCGTCGTCTTTAGCCAGGCTGTAGAGGACGACGTTCGAGTCGAGGAAGTTAACGAGCATTAGCCTCGTCCCGATCGAATACGAAGCCGCTGAGATCCTTGCGATAGGGTCCGAAGAAGGCACTCAGCTCGGCCAGTCGGACCTCGGGGTCGGTCGCGGTGTCATCCGTTGCGTGGCGGGTCTTCAGATAGCCAATGAAATCCAGGTCCAGGGGTCACAGGTCCAGGGGTCAGGTCTTGACTTATGCCTTTTCCGAGCTATCTTTGGAGTCATGGCCAGACCCCTGCGACTTGAGTTTGCCGGCGCGCTCTATCACGTCACTTCGCGCGGTGACGGACGGGAGGACATTGTTCGAGACGTCGGTGACCGGCAGATGTTTTTCGATGTGCTCGCAGGCGTATGGGAGCGATTCAACTGGGTCATCCACGCCGACTGTCTGATGACCAACCATTGCCATCTGCTCGTCGAGACGCCCGACGGCAATCTCGCCAGAGGGATGCGTGAGCTCAACGGCGTCTACACGCAGCGTTTCAACCGGGTGCATCAACGGGTCGGGCATGTCTTTCAGGGACGCTACAAGGCCATCCTGATTCAGAAGGAGGCGTATCTTCTGGAAGTCGCGCGATATGTGGTGCTGAACCCGGTCCGCGCGCGCATGGTTCGCTCGCCGGAAGACTACCCTTGGAGCAGTTATCGGGCGATGATCGGCGAGGACGCGGCTCCAGAGTGGCTTGAGACGCGCGCGATCCTCTCGGCGTTCGGTCGGACGGAAGCGGACGCGGTCGCGGGTTACCGGTCCTTCGTGGCTGCCGGCAAGGGGCAGCGCTCGCCTTGGGAGTCCGTCAAGCAGCAGGTCTTTCTCGGCTCGGAGGCCTTCGTCGAGGCCATGCAACGGAAGATCCCGCAGGACCGGGATCTGCGCGAGGTCCCCCAAGCCAAACGTCGTCCGGTTCCGCGTGCGTTGCCGGATTACGAGCGGGCGCATGCGGATCGTAATGAGGCGATCAAAGCCGCCTACGCCGGCGGCGGATACACGATGCAGGAGATCGGCGACTATTTCGGGCTGCACGGCTCGCGCATCAGCAAGATCATTCGCGCTGCACCCGAGCTGACCGACGTGGCCCAAGCCGGGACCTGACAACGCCTTACACGCCGTTGGCACGGTGGTCTTGGTTGCACCGGACGCTCCCCATTCTCGACGACGGCGCATCAGGATCCAACATCGACGCCATCAGTGCAGTTCCCTGCAATTCGGGGGGGGGCTTGAATCGAGCAAGACCGTCTCACCTCACTGGCGCGAACAGCGAGGCTGAGACGTAGCGGCATGACTTTCGGATCGGGATTGGTACCAGTTGACTTGCGCCGCTTTTTCATATGCTATCTCATATGATTGTCGTGCTCGATACAGATGTCATCGTTTCCTCTGTTGTCAGTCCGACTGGAGCGTCCCGGTTCTTACTTCATGAGATCGGTCTCGGTCGCTTGCCGGCGGCGGCATCCGTACCGCTGCTCCTGGAATACGAAGCCGTGCTCAAACGCTCTGAAACACTGAGTCGCTCGGGCGGCACGGCGGAAGATATGGACGTCATTCTCGACCAGTTGGCCAGCGTGCTGCGGCCGGCGCCAATCTGGTACCTATGGCGACCGCAGCTCCGTGACGCGAACGACGACATGGTACTGGAGACGGCGGCAAATGCGGCGGCGACGCATCTGGTGACCTTCAATATCCGTGACTTCGGGAGCGCACCGGGTCGATTTGGGATCACGCTTTGCCGCCCAGCCGAGATCGCGAGGAATTTACGCCATGAGCAAGAGTAACTACGCCTTAAGTTCGCCAGAGAGCATTCTGGCGGCGGCACGCCGCGCCGCCAAGCGTGACGGCGTGAGCTTGAACCAGTTCATCAACACCGCTTTGGCTGAGAAGGTGGCCGCGTTGGCGACCGAAGAGGTGTTCACGCACCGCGCCGCACGGGCCGACCGAGCGCGCTTCCTGGATGTGTTGGAACGCCTTGGCCGAGAATCGCCACGGACAGGAGATGAGCTCGACATCGACTGACGACAACCGGGGGATGGCATCGGGTAGAGTAGAGAGCAGGCGTCCCGCGACTTTAGGTTTAGCCTATCTGTTGCCGCCCCTTTCGTTTGGCGGTGCCTCACTAGCCGCACCATGGTCACGGTAGCCAGCCCTCCCTCATCAGTAGGGTCGGGAACTGGCGCGCCGACGTTAGCCCGTCTTCGACTATTCGCGCCCATTTTGCGCGTAACCCATTGTTCAGCATAAGCCGCAGAGGCAAAGGTCGGCACTACAAGCGATTAGTGTATGAGGGCATGGAGCGCGGCGGTGATCCTCGGTGGCGGCTGCGCGGGCAGCTGCAGATCCAGACGGTCGAGCAGCAGTTGCTGGTCGGCCTCCGGCTCGGTGTAACGGCTCGGAATGAGGGTACGGCCATCGGTCGTCGGTAGATGGGCATCGACCATCTGGATGGCGGCGAATTTCTCCAAGGCGGACCTTGGGGTCAGACCCGGAGCGAGGGGGCGCAGACGGGCCTTCAGGGTGACTTGGAGACAATAGGCCAGGAAGGCGACGAAAATGTGCGCTTCGATGCGCCGATCCACTTGGTGGTCAATCGGCCGAACACTCAGGTCACCTTTGAGCTCTTTGAACGCCTGTTCGACTTCGGTCAGTTGGATATACCAGGTCCAGAGTTGGACGGGATCGTTGCTGGTGAGATTGGAGCGTAATAAGTAGCGGCCCTCACGGCGGCGGACTTGGCGTAGTTTCTTGCGATTGAGCGAAAAGGTGAAGGTTTCGGCAGTGACGGATTCATCGGGCGCGGGCACCTGGATGCGCATCAATCCATAGGCGCGCCCGGCGTCTTTCTTGGCCGCGCCGAGAATAAGAGCTCGTCACGGCTGAGCGTTTGCCGTTGCAATTCCTTCAGGCGTTTGCATAAGCGCTTCAAACGCCGCCGGCGCATCGCCCGTTCCTTATCCTGCCGCCCGGCGCTCCGCGCCAGGACATACAACTCGCCTTCTTGGTCCAGCAGCTTGACCGTGACCTGATCACGCACCGCGCCCCAGGGCTTGGTCAGGAAGCATTTCTCCAGCTTGGTCAAGCGCCCTTTGGGAGTGCCCACCAGGTCATGCACCGGGGGATCCGATGCACGCATCAGGGCCAGGGTAGATTGTTCAATTTGTGCCAAAACCGCCCTCGATCGCTCATGCGGAATCGGTGTTTGGCGGACAGAGCGGATAGCTGGCTTGAAGAAGCGTGCCGAACTCTAGACAATTCTTGGATCTGTGAGCACACCGCTGTGCCCAACGTGGCGGGCATCCGATCTGAGGTTCGACGCGCATGAACGATCTGAAGACTCCCATGTCCCGGCTGCTCCGTCTGTTTCGCGACGCGCGCGACCGCTGGAGAGCCAAGGCGCTGGAGCGGCAGAAGCGCTTGCGTGCGGCGCAGGTGCGCATTCGCGACTTGGAGGACAGCCGTGCCTACTGGAAAGCGCGAGCCTTGGTGGCTGAGGGCCAAGCCCGGGCGAGCGCTGCATCCGGGGGTGAAACCGACGCGGAACGTGGCGAGGAGCCGCCCATGGCGCGGGTCCCGACGCGTCTTGCCAATCACCATTATTCCCTGGAGGTGATGCAGCTCAGCCTGCAGTTGTACCTGCACGCCAGCTTCGGTTGTCGCGGGGTCAGTGGGGTGCTGCGCCTGTTGGCAGGCTATCTGCCGCTGGGTGTTCCCGCCTCGACCACCGTGCTGAATTGGTGCTGTCGGTTGGGTTTGGCCCGCTTGCAGCGCCCCCTGCCGCGGCGCGACGATTGGATTTTCGTCATTGATGAGACGGTGGGCCTGGGTGCGCTGAAATGCTTGGTCGTGCTCGGCATTCCCGTCGCCCGGTTGGCCGAGACCGGCTATTCGCCACGGCATGGCGACATGACGGTGCTGGCCGTGGAGATGACGGTCACGAGTACCGGTCTTTGGGTGGCCGCGGTGCTGGAACAGGTGAGCGCGCGGACGGGTGTGCCGGTGCAGATCGTCGCCGATCACGGCAGCGACGTGCGCAAGGGCATCGCCCTGTTTCGACAACAGGCGCCGGACTGTGTGGAGACCTATGACATCTCCCATGCCATCGCCACGCACCTGAAGGCGCATTGGCGCGATGACGCGCACTGGCAAGGGTTTTTGAAGCAGGCCGGTGCGACCTTGAGTCACTTTCAACAAACCGATCTGGCGTTTCTGCTCCCGCCGCGCCAGCGCACCAAAGCGCGCTATATGGCGATGGATGCCCATGTCGACTGGGCGCAGCGCCTGATCGGCTACCACGATCAGGGCGACTTCAGCGCCATTGGCCGCCGGTGCGTCTTCACCGCCAATGCCCGGGCGCAGTTGCGCACGGCCCGGGGCAAGCGGCGTGTCGAACCCTTGCGTGCCCTGATCGGAACGCACTATGAGACGCGTGCGGCCTTGTGCGAGGCGCTGCAGGCGGCCGGCGCCACGGCGCTGGAGGATCTGGATGACACCTTCTGGCGCTTGGCCGATCAGGGCTATGCGCGTTTTCTCCAGGCGTTTGCCTGGGTCTTGCCGTATCGTGCGCGCTTGCCCGAGTGGACGCAGACGATCGCCGTGTCCAAGACCATTCAAACGGTCCTGAAAACCCGGGGACTCTCGCGCGCCACACCGGCGGTGGTGCTGGAGCAGTTGGCTGTGCAGGGACCGCTGGCGGCCCCGGTGGCACACTTCCAGACGCGGCTGCTCCAGCACCTCGAACGCGAAGCGACCAAGCTTCCTGACGGGGCGACCTGGCTGGCGTCCTCCGATATCATCGAATCGGTCTTCGGCCACTACAAAGCCTTCACCGCCCGCGGCCCGCTCAAAGAAGTGGGCAGGCTCGTGCTGCTGATTCCGGCCTTCCTCTGCGAGCTCACCGCCCCGGTCATCCACGAGGCGATGGCAACGGTGCGCACCATTGATGTCGAGCGATGGATCCAGACGCACCTCGGACCCTCCATGCTCGCACGCCGTCGGCGTGCCCTGAGACCGGCCATGAAAACTGCATGAACATTTCTCGGCCTTCCAATGGGAAATTGAACAGCCTACCCTCCGCCCGCGCCGGCACTTCGAAGCTCAGCCGTGCGAGCGAAAACCCGGACCAGTGAATCAAGCCTCTGAAAAATCGGTCACTTTCATGCAAAGACCGATAGAACTTCAACACCCGGGAATCCAATAATTTGAAATCCGATTGGTTGTGGATGTCCATTCCGGTCATGACACGAAACACGCCAGACCTGCTTGTATCGCGGCCTCCTTGCCGAAATTGCGGGTCAAGCGCACAAGCGATACATCGGGATAGGCTTCAATAATGGATCGGATATGGGCCGGCGTATCGTCGCAGGAACCATCATCGACGATCAGGACGTGGAAACGATAACGGGTCACCTGGCAAAGACAGCGATGAATGACCTTGAAATTGGCAACGAGCGCCGATCCTTCATTGAAGACCGGAATCACGACAGCAATCACGGAGATCTCGGTGGGGTCCAACGAAGGCTGATGTCGCATAGGCAGAAGCGCGTGAAATGATGGGTGTTAAGGCGAATTCCGGGAACCCTTGTACCAGTGACGTAGGTTGTGCCGAGCCGTGCGAGGCACAACCAACCGTCGGCGCAAGTTGTGCTTCCTGACGTCAGCACAACCTACGGTAGCGAATTTTGCGGAAATCGCCTAAAGGCAAACGTAGGGATCGCTGGTTAGGCGATTTCCGGGAAAGGTCGTCGGTCCGCGCAGCGGACCCTACGGGGCGGTCTGATGAACAGTGACCGGTCGAGTCCCTCCGGGCTTGAGCGCCGCGGCGCTTCGAGATGGCGAACACGGCGAACATCGGTTGCCCGGGGCAGCATGCGCCCCGCCGCCTATGGCCGACGCCCGTTTCAAGGCCCCGTCGGAAGCGCGACTTTCAAGGTCGCGACATCACCCAGCACGGCGCGGATTTCGGCAAGCGTCGGGGCCCGTGTATAGGCCGGATCATCGAGCCGCCCCAGACAGGTCATGCGCATCAGATTCGGGTCATGGCTGTCGTCGAGCCAAAAGTGATGACCCGGACGGATCATCTGGGACCCGCCGCTGTCGCCGTGACCGGCCAGTTGGAAGCAAACACCTTCGCCAGGGGCCGGTGTCGGAACACGGCTCGACACCAAGGCAACGTAGTTCTGCACACGGGTGATCGGGATCTCGCCGGCCGGGATGCTCTGGGTGACCTGCTCATCAATTCGGCGGACCTCAAGAACACAGCTCGTAGGGAAACCGGGGACGGACCACGGTTTCCCGCGATCATCGGGCCATGGAATCGTCTCGGTCGGATCCCAGACCTTCAGAGGGGTTGTCCTGCCGTCTCGCTGCGCCGGCAACCGATGGGCGTCGGCGG
>NZ_JBBWVD010000065.1:0-13970 GCF_041903745.1 Thiocapsa sp. C2-2m
ACATGCCGTAGGCTGTTGCTGTCCATACCCCGACCGGGATGCCCCCAATCAAAGCGATCTCCCCTCCCGCGCGAGGGAGGGGTCGGGGGAGAGGCGCAAATCAGACTGGAACTCGCTCCCAAGCAGAGAGACTGTGCAAGTATTCCCCGACGGTGTCGACCGAGGCGCCGATCGCGTAGGTCGAGTTAGGTGCGCCGGCACCGTCGCCTTTGAGAACGAAAAGGTTGGCGCGCACCGTCACCCGACATGCGGCGCCGGGATGTCGGGTTACGCCGCGCTAACCCGACCTACGGCGAATACCTGCACAGTCTCAGAGCCTGGAAACGAGGGGAACAAAGGTGCACCGCACCCCCTACGCCCTTGCCCTGCCGCCCCCAACCGGCTACCCTACCGCAGCCGTACAACGCCTGAACAATTTACCCCCCGCCCATACCCCGAAAACGACAGGGTAGGGCGGTAGCGTTTCCGAAGCGCCTCCGCAAGCCCGCCCGGGACCACCGAGCGAGGCCCCGCGAGCGCCGCTCTCGCTCCCGGGCTCCCCGACTGTGCACGAATCCTTCGTCGGTTGGGCCGAGGAACGAAGCCCAACGCCGAGGTCGAGGTCACCGCTGGATTGTTGTGCGTCCGACGTCCGCCCAGCCGACGCGGAACCGTCCTTTTCGATCCCGAGCGGAAACTCTTTCACAATCTCTCCGCACGGGCGTGTCGCCCCGACGCTCCGCGTTACGAACCCGACGCCCGACGCCAACGCTCGCACCTCCGGCACCCCGCGACGCACACCGCCATGACCGACGAGCTTCAATACCGTGTCCTGAAGCACATGGAGGCGCACCCCGACGCCACCCAACGCGATCTGGCGAAGGCCCTCGGCGTGAGTCTGGGCAGCACCAACTTCTGCGTGCGCGCCGTGATCGATCAAGGCTGGGTGAAAGTCCAGAACTTCCGTCGGAACGACAACAAGCTCGCCTACGCCTACCTGCTCACCCCGCAGGGCATCGAGGCCAAGGCCCGCATCACCGCGCGCTTACCCAGGTGTTCGACCGGCCGCTGTCCGGACGCCATCTGTTCGAGGAGGTCATCCGCGAGAACCTGGATCTTGGACGACCCGAGAAGGTCAGCCTGATCTTCAATCGGAGGATCACCAAACGCACGCCGGGGAGCTTTCATACCCGCGTCATCACCCAAGGGGTCATCCCTTCGCTGCATGTCGGCTACAAATCCTCCAAGATCAAGCAGTCCTTCAAGGAAGGCCGGGCCCTGCGCACCGAGACCACGATCAACAACACCCACGACTTCGGCATCGGACGGAATCTCAACAACCTGCCCGCCCTGCGGGCCATCGGCTTTGCCGCCAACCGCCGATTGCTCGAGGTCGAGACGCTCAGCCAGGACTGTCTGCTGGCCGAGGAGGTGTTCGATCAGGTCACCCAACCGCAGGTGGTCGGCGGGCAACGCGCCCCCGGGTTACACCTCGACGATCCGCGGGTGTTGGCCCTGTTCACCGCCCTGTGTCTGTTCCTCACCCTGCCCGAGGGCTTCCGCCACGCGGGGATGCGCACCTGGATGGCGCAGGCCTTGGGGCTGCCGCTCGCGGCCTATTCACCCGGCCGGATGACCTATGATCTGCGCCGACTGCGGCTGCATGGCCTCATCGAACGGATCCCGCAGAGCCATCGCTATCGGGTCACCGATGCGGGTCTGCGGGTGGCCCTGTTCTTCACCAAGGTCCACAGCCGCATCCTGCGACCGGGGTTGTCCCAATTGTTCGACGGCTGCCCCAAAGCGCCCAACCGGCCCATCGCCACCGCCATGGGTCGGCTGCAACAGGCCCTCGCGGACCTGTTCGAACAGGCCAAACTTGCGCCGGCTTAAACTTGACTCACGCGCGCAGAAAGTTGTTCGTCAAGGAACCCTAGGGAACGAGGGAAAAGCGAGGGCAATCGTTCGGCCACATGAAGACACCGAAGACATCCAAGACACAGCGGCGCGACCCCACCCACGACAGCGGCTACAAACTGCTCTACAGCCACGCTGCCATGGTGCGCGACCTGTTGCGCGGCTTCGTGCCCGGCCCCTGGGTGCAAGCGCTCGACCTGGGGACCCTGGAGCGCTGCAGCGGCAGCTATGTGACCGACGACCTGCGCGACCGCGCCGACGACATCGTCTGGCGCCTGCGCTGGGGCCCCGACTGGCTCTACGTCTACCTGCTGCTGGAATTCCAATCCACCGTCGATCCTTGGATGGCGGTGCGCATCCAGACCTACCTCGGGCTGCTCTACCAGGATCTCGTTCGCGCCGGGACCCTGAGTGCCGCAGGGCGCCTGCCCCCGGTTCTCCCCGTGGTGCTCTACAATGGTGTCACGCCCTGGCGCGCTGCCGAGACGCTGGAGCCGCTCATCGAGCCGGCGCCGCCGCTGCTCGAGTGCTATCGCCCGCGACAGGCTTACCTGCTGCTCGACGAGCAGCGCATCGCCAACGCCGGCTCCCTGCCCGAGCGCAACCTCAGTGCGGCCCTGTTTCGGCTCGAGGCCAGCCGCGGCGCGGGCGAGGCGATGGGCATCGTGCACGCCTTGCTCGACTGGCTCAAGGCGCCGGAACAGACCGGTCTGCGCCGTGACTTCGCGGTCTGGTTCGGTCGCGTCTTCCTGCCCAAGCGGCTGCCCGGCGTGCCACTGCCACCCCTTGGCGAACTCAGCGAGGTGTATCACATGTTGGCCGAGAATCTGGAAACCTGGACCGATCAGTGGAAACGAGAAGGCTTGGAACAAGGCTTGGAACAAGGCTTGGAACAAGGTCGCGAAGCAACCCGCCACATCCTGGTCCGTCTGGTGCGACGCCGATTTGGTCCAACGGTCGCCGAGCAGACACAACCGTTGCTGGCGCGCATCGTCGACCTTCGGATGTTGGAAGACCTCGGCGACCAACTGCTCATCAGTCCGGACGGAAGCCATTGGTTGCAGGCCGTGCGGAGCATGAGTGCCGGAGACGAACCCTAGAAGGAGCGAGTATGAAGTGTTCCCCCTTTCCGTGTCTTTCCGTGGCAAAAGAAAGCCCGAAAGAGTTCAGCCACGGAAACACACGGAAAGACACGGAAAAGAGAAAAGCGAGCTCAAGCCAGGATACTTGACGTATTTCCCCCTTTCCGTGTCCTTCCGTGTCCTTCCGTGTGTTTCCGTGGCCAAAAAACAAACTCAGAGCACGCCCATGCAAGTCGAAGCCATCTACAACCAAGGCCGACTCGAATTTCAGACCTCGCTGAAGCTCAAACACCAGCGATTCCGCGTGCGTGTCGAGATCCCGGATCAAGAAATCGCCGACACACTCACGCCCATCCCGCCCACCTATGATCTGGCCGACTTCCCACCCGAAGTCCGCGAGAAAGTAGCGAAGATGGCGGCGATCGCCGAAGACGCGCGGCAGCCGCCCGAGCCGCAGACGCATGTCGAGGAATCGGAAGAAGAGCGCCAACGCTGGGCCGCCGCAGATCTGCGCAATGCATCGCGACTTGAGCAAGGCCGCACCCCGTGAAAGAGCTCTTGCTTGACGTCAACATCGTCGTCGATCTGTGTGTCGAGCGTGCCGGTTCCGCGAATGCCCGACTCGCGATCGCCCTGGCCGAGACCGGTGGCGTTGCCCTATGGGTCTATACCGGATCGGTGCAGACGCTCGATCTTCCCGAGCAAGCCGTTGGGCTGTTACGGCGACGGCGGCGCCATCTTCACGAGCGACGACACCATCGCCCAAGCCTGTCGCGAGATCCGCGTTCACGGTCAGAGCAAACGGTATGTGCATACGCGCATCGGCGTCGGCGGACGGATGGATACCCTCCAATGCGCAGTCATCCTCGCCAAGCTCGATCGCTTCGACCAAGACATCGCCCAACGCCAAGCCGTCGCGCGCCGTTATCAAGATTCATTAGCCACGGAAACACACGGACGGACACGGAAAGAAGAAACAGAGAAAAACTTCCGTGTCCTTCCGTGTGTTTCCGTGGCAAAAACTCCCCGACCTCTACCCTGGCCAACCCCCGACCGCACCAGTGTCTTTGCCCAGTACAGCATCCTGGTCGATGACCGCGAGGCATTGCAGGCCAAGCTCAACTCCTGGGGTTGGCTCGATCAATGCGCCGAGGACGTGCGCGGACACTTCGAGGTCTTCGCCGGCGACATCCGCGACCCGCACGGCGTGCGCACCGCCATGACTGGCTGCGACGCGGTCCTGCACCTCGCCGCGCTCATCGCGATCCCGTACTCCTATCATTCGCCGGACACCTACGTCGACACCAAGTCCAGGCGGCGCGGGACCTGGGCGTCCAAAAGGTCATTCACACCTCCACCAGCGAGGTCTACGGCACCGCGCGCTTCGTGCCCATCACCGAAGCGCATCCCTTGCAGGGCCAATCGCCCTATTCGGCCAGTAAGATCGGCGCGGATCACATCGCCCTGTCCTTCTATCTGTCGTTCGGCACGCCGGTCACGGTACTGCGCCCCTTCAACACCTACGGGCCGCGCCAATCCGCGCGCGCCGTCATCCCGACCATCATCACCCAGATCGCCAACGGCCAACGCCGGCTCAAGCTCGGCGCCCTGCACCCCACGCGCGACTTCAACTATGTCGAGGACACGGTCGCCGGTTTCCTCGCCGCGCTGGCCTCCGATCGCGGCCTCGGCGAAGTGATCAACATCGGCAGCAGCTTCGAGATCTCCATCGGCGACACGGCGGCGACCATCGCCGAGGTGATGGGTGCCGAGATCGAGATCCTGACCGATGTGCAGCGTCTGCGCCCCGAGAAGAGCGAGGTCGAGCGTCTCTTCGCCGACAACCGCAAGGCTGCCGATCTCCTCGGCTGGCGGCCCGCGTACGGCGGTCTCGACGGCTTCCGGCGCGGCCTCGAGCACACCGCCGCCTGGTTCGCCGATCCGCGCCATCTCGCGCTCTACAAGTCGGACCGCTACAACCTGTGAACAGCTTGCCGGAAGCCATTGTTGCGGCCATCCGAGACGTCGTCGGTCCCGGCCCGGTCAACCTGCACGAGCCACGCTTCTCCGGCAACGAGTCGCGCTATGTGCAGGACTGTATCGACTCGACCTTCGTCTCCTCGGTCGGTCGCTACGTCGACCGATTCGAGGCGGAGCTCGCGGCCTACACCGGCGCCCGTCACGCCGTCGCGGTCGTCAACGGCACCGCGGCCTTGCATGTGGCACTGCTGCTCGCCGGGGTCGAAGCCAACGACGAGGTCATCGTGCCTGCGCTCACCTTTGTCGCGACCGCCAACGCCGTGCGTTATTGCGGGGCCGTGCCGCACTTCGCCGACAGCAACGAGCGTACTCTGGGGCTGGATCCGGACGCGCTGCGTGACCGGCTCCAGACCATCGCCGAGCCGGCGGCAGTGCAGGGCTGCATCAACCGTCTGACCGGCCGGCGCATCCGCGCCATCGTCCCGATGCACACCTTCGGCCACCCCTGCGACCTGGATGGTCTGCTCGCCGTGGCCCGCGAGTTCCGGTTGACACTGGTCGAAGACGCTGCCGAATCACTCGGCTCCATCTATCACGACCGCCATACCGGCACGCTCGGCCGCCTCGGCACACTCAGCTTCAACGGCAACAAGACCATCACCACCGGCGGAGGCGGGGCCATCCTGACCGACGACACCGACCTCGCCCGACGCGCCAAACACCTGACCACCACGGCCAAGGTGCCCCACCGCTGGGCCTACGAGCACGACGCGGTCGGCTTCAACTACCGGATGCCCAACATCAACGCCGCGCTCGGTTGCGCCCAACTGGAGCAAGTGCCTGAATTCCTGGCCTCCAAACGCCGCCTCTACGAACGCTACCGCGCCGTTTTCAGCACCCTGCCGCACGTCCGGATCATGGCCGAGCCCGCCGGGTGCCGCAGCAACTACTGGCTCCAGACGCTTCTGCTGGACGACTCCGTCGCCGAGCAGCGCGATGCCATCCTGGAAGCCACCAACGCCGCCGGCGTCATGACTCGCCCGGTCTGGACCCTGATGCACCGGCTCGCGCCGTTTCTCGACTGTCCGCGCGCGCCCCTGCCGGTCGCCGAGTCGCTGGAGCGACGGATCATCAATCTCCCGAGCAGTGCCGGTTTTGTTTGAGAGTCTTGACGATTGCCGTTTCGCCCCAGGCCGTCTTAATGCATTGACGCCGCGACGGAAACACTATGCTGCTCGATGAAGGAAACCAATCGTTACGAAGATCCGAGAAGAGCAGTTGAAGCCGACGCGCGCGGCATGCTTGCTGCGGCGAGAACACTGGTGGAGGACCTATGCGAAATCTCGCTTTAGAGATCGCTCGATCGCTCGAGACAATCGAACAGGAGCGAGGCCCCTTTAAGGTCAAGTGCCTGGTTGCGCAGAATCCCGATGACATCCAACGGGATCTGATTCTCTGGGCTGACTGGTTCGAAGCCGACGAGGCGAAGCGACTCGATTATCTGATTGAAAAAATTATTGGCCAGCTAGAGGCGGACGATCTGGCTCAGTTCAATGCGATCATCACGTTCGGTGCCCGTGACGAAACCGATTTTCTACTGGCTTTAATGAGAATTCAGGATAACTATCTAAAAGGGTTTTACCAGAGTGTTTGGGGTGGAGACTTCTGGGAAGTCCGAACGAATCTGCCGCAAGCACGACTCGTCGTCCCGTTGAATCGCTCTACTCTAGACCTACCTCCGGAACGGCGCGATCCGACCAAATCACAGCGTGTAACGATAGGGTGACTAAAAGAAGCCGATTTCATTATCAGTGGGTGCGCTGCACCATCGACCTTTCACGCCTTGACGCGATCCAGGAACGGGAAGAAGCGCTTCTGGAGCACATTCGGTGTGTGTGGCGGGTGTTTTACCGACGATGATCCCATTGCTCCTGATCGGCGGCGGAGGGCACTGCCGCTCCTGCATCGACGTAATCGAGGCGCATTGCCACATCTCAACCGGTGCACGCATCAATGGCGGTGCACGTGTCGGGGCGGCCTCATTCGTCGGCAGCGGCGCCATCCTGCGTGAAGGCGTCGTTGTCGGATCAAACTCGGTTATCGGCGCGGGTCAGCTTGTCCTGCGGAACCTTCCGCCGAAGACCATCCTGCGCTCCCCGACATGACCGCACGACACACACTCGTCATCGCCGAGCGGACTGATCCCTCTGATCCGCTGGAGCGTGTCGCCGAGACAATCGCTGTAAAACTCGGTGCTCAAGCGGCCGAGCGGCTGAAGCGTCTGGCGACCTTCGCCGATGGCTGGGATCAGGGTTATGGACGAGCACTCACGGAAGACACCCTGCTCGGATTGGAGCGTTTGCTGGCGCTTGCCGACTTTGCGGACCTCGATGTCGCGCTCTTTCTCTCCCGCGATGGACATCTACTGCTCAATTGGCCCGATGCCACAGGCGAATTGGTCGAGTTGGATATCGCAAGGGATACCCTGATGTGCTTCATCGCGTCAACCGGGGACGAGCTTGAGTTGCCGATTGAACCGAGGGTCGTAACCGATCTCAAGCAATGCCGAATCAGAAGCCTGTGACTGACTCACCGGACTCATGTCTGGCGGCGAGGCAACATCAGTCGCTCGTGACACCCGCTCTGCGGTGTCACGCATGCTCTTGGCGCTCTGCGCCAAGTGCCACGATGGGCGGAGTGACGAGCAACGGGCGGAAGTCAAACGCCGAAGTGAGCGCCGTGAGGGCCTTGCCGCGGTCTCGCCAGGGAAGAGGACGACTGCAAGTCGTCTATCCCGGGGCGGGTCGCCGCTTCGCGACGACGATTGGCGTCATTTGCGCATAAACGGAAATCAGGTATGCGTCCATGACCTCCGAACCGGCTATCGACATTCGCTGGAAGCAACGCTTTGCCAATTACCGGCGCGCTTTCGGGCAACTGAGCGACGCCGTGGGCCTTGCCGCGGAACGATCTTTAACCCCGCTCGAACAGCAAGGGCTCATCAAGGCGTTCGAGTTTACCCATGAGCTCGCCTGGAATGTCATGAAGGATTACTTCGAGTACCAAGGCAACACCGCGATCACCGGCTCGCGTGACGCCATCCGCGAAGCGTTCCGCCGCGGTCTAGTCGTCGACGGCGAGACTTGGATGGAGACCATCAAGAGCAGAAACCGCTCTTCGCACACCTATGACGAGACTACCGCGAAGCAACTAATCGAGATCATCTGCACGCGCTACATCACCTTGTTCGACGCCTTCCAAACCCGCATGCTTGATCTCGCCGATCATGCCGACGGCTGACATCACCCCGGACACCTGCGGATTGTCCCAATCGGTGATCGACCGGATTCGCACCCTGCTTGACGCCTGCCCCGCGGTCGAGCGTGCACTGCTTTACGGATCCAGAGCCAAGGGGACCTACGGCCGTGGCTCGGATATCGACCTTGTCCTTGAGGGACGACAACTCGACGACATCCAAGTACTGGCGCTGGAAACCCAGCTCGACGACCTGCTGCTCCCTTACCAGATCGACCTTTCACGCCTTGCCGCGATCCAGGACGAAGCGCTCCTGGAGCACATTCGGCGTGTGGGGCGGGTGTTTTACCAACGATGATCCCATTGCTCCTGATCGGCGGCGGAGGTCACTGCCGCTCCTGCATCGACGTGATCGAGGCGCAAGGGCGTTACGCCGTCGCCGGCATCGTGCAGCCGCAGCATGAAGGAAACGAGTCCGTTCTCGGCTACCCGATCCTCGGTGCCGACGACGATCTGCCCGCCTTGCTGGCGCAGCATCCCAACGCACTGATCACCGTCGGCCAGATCAAGACACCCGATGTCCGCATCCGATTGTTCGCGCAACTCAAGCAACTGGCCATGTTCATAACTCCGACCACACGGCCGCGTGACTGCGTAGTCAGGCCATCCTGGCCTGACAGAATCAGGGCTGGAAGCCCTGACTACGCACGATTCGTCGGCCGCTGGCCGGGATTATGATCAAGGCCAAGCAACTCATGGCCACTTTGCCGGTCATTGTCTCGCCCATCGCCCACGTCTCTCGGCATGCCGACATCGACGAGGGCACCATCGTCATGCACGGCGCCATCGTCAATGCCGGTGCCCGGGTCGGTCGAAACGTGATCCTCAACAGCCAATCCCTGATCGAGCACGACGCCGTAATCGAGCCGCATTGCCACATCTCCACCGGTGCTCGCATCAATGGCAGTGCGCGGGTCGGGACCGGCACCTTCGTCGGCAGCGGCGCCATCCTGCGTGAAGGCGTCGTCGTCGGATCAAACTCCGTCATCGGCGCGGGGCAGCTTGTCCTGCGGGATCTTCAACCGAACTCCATACTGCGCTCCCCGACATGACACCACGACACACACTCGTCATCGCCGAGGCCGGCGTCAACCATAACGGCGATCCGGATCTCGCGAAGCGTCTGATCGACGTCGCCGCGCACGCCGGAGCAGACTTGGTCAAATTCCAGACCTTCTCCGCCGATCGTCTGGTCACGACGTCCGCCGCCAAGGCCGACTATCAAACACGCACCACCGACGCGGCCGAGTCCCAGCACGCCATGATCCGCCGGCTGGAGCTGAGCCGCCCCGTGCACGAGACCCTGATCGCCCATTGCCGCGAACGCGGCATCGGCTTCTTCTCCACCGCCTTCGACATCCCAAGCCTCGACCTGCTCGCCGAGTTGGGTCTGGATCGCTTCAAGGTCCCCTCCGGCGAGATCACCAATCTGCCGTATCTGCGCCACCTCGGCGGCTTCGGCAAACCCCTGATCCTCTCGACCGGCATGGCCACCCTCGGCGAGATCGAGGCCGCGATCGATGTGTTGGAGACCGCCGGCACCCCGCGCGAGCGCATCACCGTCCTGCACTGCAACACCGAATACCCGACCCCGATGCAGGACGTGAATCTGCGCGCCATGCTGGCCATCCGCGATGCCTTCGGCGTGGCCGTAGGCTACTCCGATCACACCGCCGGCATCGAAGTGCCCATCGCCGCTGTCGCACTCGGCGCGACGGTGATCGAAAAACACCTCACCCTGGACCGCAACCTCCCCGGTCCGGACCACAAGGCCAGTCTGGAGCCGGGCGAATTCGCCGCCATGGTGCGCGCCATCCGCAACATCGAGCTCGCACTGGGCGACGGCATCAAGCGCCCCAGCCCGAGCGAGGCCAAGAACAAACCGATCGCCCGAAAGTCCATCGTCGCCGCCGCCCCGATCCGTGCCGGCGAGACCTTTACGGCCGATAACCTCGCCGTCAAACGTCCCGGCACTGGCCTCTCGCCGATGCGTTGGGACGAGGTGGTCGGGCACGGCGCAAGACGAAATTTCGACAAGGATGAACTGATTGAGGTATAGGCTTACCAAAGAGGGTATCAAATCGCACCATCAGGTAGGATACGAGATGACTACAGCGAAGACAGTCGCCAAAGATGATCGCGATACCCCCGAAGATTCACGTCGACCAGCGACGGGTGTCAAGGGTAGCCCCGTTGGGCGGCCGGATTTCAAAGCTGCCGTCATCCTCAGGGACGATACCGCGACACGCATCCGCGTCGTTCTTTTTGGCCGCGAGGCGACCGACGGCGACCCGGTCATGTGGGTTCGTCGTGGGTTGCCGGTCACCGGTGTCGGCCGGCTGCAGAAGAAGTTGCGGGTTCGAGAATCAGATCTGCTGTCCCTGATCGGTATGTCGACCCAGACCTTCAAACATCGCAAACAAGAACATGAACACCTCAACGCGATCGAATCCGACCGACTCTATCGTCTCGCCAAGATCGAGGCGCGGGCCGTCGAGGTTTTCGAGGACGAGGAGATTGCCGCGAATTGGCTGAAAGCCCCCAATCGGGCACTCGGCGAAAAGCCGATCAGCCTCCTCGACACCGAGGCCGGAACCGACATGGTCGAGCGGGTCCTGACGCGCATTGAGTACGGTGTCTATAGCTGATGCGGGTGTGGCGACTGACGGCGGAGCGTCATGCCGCAACGGCATTCAGCGGGATCGGAAATCAGAAGGTCGGAAGCCGTTGGGTTCCGCCGGGATTGCTTGCCGTCTACACCTCCGAGCATGCAGCGACAACGGTGCTCGAAAACCTTGTACACATGGACCCGATCCATTTCGGCAATCGGTATGTCCTGATCGGTGCCGATATCCCGGACGAAGCGAGAACTGAATCGTTGGACATCGCAAGCCTGCCATCTGAATGGCAAAAGCTGTATGAAGATCCATTCTTGCAACAAATCGGCGAAGACTGGATCCGCCGAATGGAGACTGCTTTTCTCATCGTGCCCAGCGCAGTCGTGCCACAAGAGCGCAATATCATCATCAACCCGCTGCACCCGGATTTCCACGCCATCGTCTTTCATCCGCAACAACCGTTTCGTTTCGACAGTCGGCTCAATCCCGCCCGTCGTCCGGATACCGATACAGCCTCATGACCAAACGCATCTGCATCGTCACCGGCACCCGCGCCGAATACGGCCTGCTGCGCTGGGTGATGGAAGGCATCCGCGCGTCGCAGAGCCTGGAGCTTCAGATCATCGCCACCGGCGCGCACCTGTCGCCCGAATTCGGCCTGACCGACCGAGAGATCGAGACCGACGGCTTCCGCATCGACCGCAAGGTCGAGATGCTCCTCAGCTCCGATACCCCGGTGGGCGTGACCAAGTCCATGGGACTGGCCATGACCGGTTTCGCCGATGCCCTGCATGACCTGAACCCCGATCTGCTGCTGGTGCTCGGCGACCGCTACGAGATCTTCGCCGCTGCCGCGTCCGCCATGATCGCCCGCATCCCGATCGCCCATCTGCACGGCGGCGAGACGACGGAAGGCGCCTTCGACGAAGCCATCCGCCATGCGATCACCAAGATGGCGCACCTGCACTTCGTCGCCGCCGAGGACTATCGCCGGCGCGTCATCCAACTCGGCGAAGACCCGGAGCGCGTCTCTCTGGTCGGCGGGCTCGGCATCGACAGTATTCGCAGGCTCGACCTGCTCGATCGCCCAACCCTTGAGACCGCACTCGACTTCAAGCTCGGTAACCGGAATCTTCTGATCACCTTCCACCCGGTCACCCTCGAGCAGGGCACTGCGGTGGACCAGATGGCCGAGCTTCTGGCCGCGCTGGAGACCCTCGACGACACCCATCTCATCTTCACCATGCCCAACGCCGATACCGAAGGCCGCGGGCTGATCCGGATGATCCAGGACTTCGTCGCGCGTCATCCAGAACAGGCCAAGGCGTTTACTACCCTCGGCCAGCTGCGTTATCTCTCGACCGTCGCCCAAGTCGACGCGGTCGTCGGTAACTCATCCAGCGGACTGACCGAGGTGCCGAGCTTCAAGAAAGCCACCATCAACATCGGCGACCGCCAACGCGGGCGTCTCAAGGCCGACAGCGTCCTCGACTGCGAGCCGACGCGCACCTCGATCCTGGCGGCGCTGCGGCATCTGGAGTCACCGGACTTCAAGAGGCGCCTCGCAAATAGCCAGAACCCCTACGGCTGCGGCGGCGCCAGCGCGGCCATTGTGCGCACCCTGGAGCAGACGCCGCTGGAGGGTCTGTTGAAGAAACGCTTCCATGACCTTCGGGCCGGCTGAGGGCAAGGGCCGAGCCGGCAATCGCCTCTTATAGGGTACGCTGTGTGGATATTTAGCCCTGGCGCGAGCTGGCGCAAACCGCGCAATCGTTCCAGCATCTCGTTGATATCCGCGGCCACAGAGCAAATTGTCGTAACCGATGATCACGACCAAGAGCACGACCGGGAGTGGGCCATGACCGACAACATCGACAGCCTCGTACTCGAGAACCTGCGCGCGATTCGTGCAACACAGGACAAACACACCGAGCGCTTTGCTCGAATCGAATCGCGCATCAGCAACTTGGAGCTGACGGCTGCCGGTATGCGGCGTGATTTGGCGCACATGTATGGCGAAATCGTCGAGCAGCACGCGCACACCGATCAACTCGTCGCCCGAATCGAACGCATCGAGCGTCGTTTGGAATTGCAGGACGGCTGAACATTTCGCGGACTGACCGTGCAGGAGTTCCGGGCGATGCTGAAATTGATGACCCCGATTCAGGAGACGAAGGCGTATCAATAGATTTATGCCGAGGGCGAGGTCAAGGGTAAGACGGATGGCAAGGCCGAGGGTAAAGCCGAGGGTAAAGCCGAGGGCAAGGCCGAAAGCCTCAAGCGCCTTCTCACGCGCCGATTCGGTCCCTTGCCTGCCCGAGCCGAGCAGCGCATCGACGCCGCGCCGGTTGCGCAACTGGACACCTGGCTCGACGGCATCTTCGATGCCGCCAGCCTGGAGGATCTGATCGGAGATGACGCCGGTAAGTCCGGCGACCTCGGGTAGCCCCAACGCTCCGCGTCACGGGCTAGCCCCGAGCGCACAGACCGCGCCGGATCACCGACGACAACGACCGCCCGCCCGGCACAGTGCAACGCCCCGGCGGCAGGCACGCGGAGCGTCCCGGCCACACTCCCACGCTCCGAGTCACGAGCCAGAGACCGAGCACCTCGGCGGGTGACGTGCGTTGTCAGGCCATCATTGTTTCGGCCCGGGTCCGCCGACTTCAGTCGGCAACTGGGGCGGGTGACTTTAGTCGCCCGAGTGCACCCGGGCGGCGGACTGAAATCCGCCTCCCCACGTGCCGACTGAAGTCGGCGGACCCGAGGACGGCGGACTGAAGTCCGCCCCCCCGGTTGCCGACTGAAGTCGGCGGACCCGGGGGTTTGCAACGGTACGATGACGATCTCGGTGGTGACGACGACCTGGACACTCCCGCGCAGAGCGTGGAGCGAGTTGGTGTGGAGGGGACGCGGGAGCGAGTTAGCCACGCCCAGTAGGAGTTCACTCCCACGCTTCGAGACTGTGCAAATATTCCTGCGATGGGCCGAAAGACAGCATGGCGTAGGCCGGGGTGAGCTTGCGAACCCCGGCATTTCAACCGGTTGAAAATCCGCGGATGCTGGGGTTCGTTCCTCA